>JAGQQS010000669.1 GCA_020426105.1 Planctomycetaceae bacterium | reverse complement strand
CTCGATGGTGAATTGACCAGCGAAGTACGAGAGGCAGTCTCCCGGCATTTTGAGCACTGCCAGACTTGTGCAGCAGACGTTGCAGCGTTCAGGAAGCTTTCCGAAGCCGTACGCCGACTTCCGACACCTGACGTCGCGCCGCCTGCCATGTGGGCTGAGATCTCTGCAAAACTGGACGGTCAATCGAGTGACATTCCGGGAGCGCAAACGAGTTTCCAGCGAAAGTGGTTTTCAGGTGCAGGGAAAACAATCCTTCTGGCGGCCCTGGTCCTGCTTATTCTGGGATCCGGCATATGGGTGATGCGTTACTCCATTCCTGCGGAACATGAACACAGTGCTGAATTCGTCGCCGCGATGGATCACTATCTAACAACGCTTTCGACAGATCCAGAAGGTGCGGAGCAGTTCTTGCTGAAGAGATATGATGGCAAGACAGTTGAACCCGAAGGAGCTATCAAGCTCGTGGGCTATCGGCCTGCGGTTGCAGAAGGACTTCCAGATGGCTATTCACTTGCTTCGACCAGTGTCCTGAAGATGCCATGCTGCGTTTGTGTCAAAGCAGTATGCAAGCGTGACGATGGCTCTACGCTCGTCTTGTTCGAGCATGATGATGAGAAGACAGAATGGTTTGGCGATCGCTCGTCGAATAAGGCAATGTGCGGAGACAAAGAGTGTTGCCTGGTTGACCTCGATTCGACTATCGCTGCGACCTGGAAACGAGGCTCACGATCGTTAACGGCAGTCGGTGTGCGTGACATCAACGAAGTGAATACGCTTGTGAGTTGGTTGGATAACAATGTGAATTCAAATTTGTGAGCGTCAATGGTTTTGCAGGACTACGAACAAAGACTCTTTCATGAACCACATCATTCAGTTCTATCAGCAACATCGCAGCAAGTTATGGATTGCTCAGACTCTGATCCTCCTCGGGATCGGCGTGTTTGCCGGGCTATCGATGCGTGATTCGCCGATGACGAAGAGCGGTCCTCCTGCTGAAAGTCATGCAGGGCACGAAGGCCACACGGAAGAAATTGCCAGCATTTGGACCTGCTCGATGCATCCACAAATCCGCCGCGATGGACCTGGGAAATGTCCGATCTGCGGGATGGATCTCGTGCCCGTGAAAAAATCGGCTGGCGGGATTCGCACCGTTTCGATAAGCCCTGACGTGAAAAAGTTGATGAATGTGCAAACCGTTCCAGTTGTTCACCGATATGTGACAGCTGAAGTTCGCATGGTCGGCAAGATTGAATACGACGAAACGCGTTTGGCGCATGTGACAGCCTGGGTTTCCGGCCGGCTCGATCGATTGTTTGTTGATTTCACGGGAGTGCGAGTCAACAAGGGCGACCATATGGTCTCTATCTACAGCGAAGAACTTTATACCGCTCAGGAAGAGCTGATCTCGGCGACGCAATCCAGAGCAGATCCGCCCACGTCACGATTTATCGACCCGATTGATCTGGCAGCGTCGGCACGCGAAAAGCTGCGTCTTCTGGGAATCACGGAGGAACAGGTTCAGGAAATCGAGCAGCGCGGTAAACCCAATGACCACATCACTATTTACTCGCCAGTTGGCGGAATTGTGATCCAGAAACTGAAACAGGAGGGTGATCGGGTTCGCACGGGAGATCGCATTTATACCGTGGCCGATCTGACGCACCTGTGGGTCCAGATGGATGCCTACGAATCTGATCTCACGTGGCTGCGTTACGGACAGGAAGTTGAGTTCAATACAGAAGCCTACCCGGGAGAAGTCTTCAAGGGGCAGATAGCGTTCATTGATCCGGTGCTGAATGAAACGACGCGGACGGTCAAAGTGCGCGTGAACATTTCCAACGACGACGGTCGCCTGAAACCTGAAATGTTTGTGCGTGCTGTAGTGCTTTCCAGGATTGCTTCCGGCGGTCGCGTGCTGGATGCGTCCCTGGCAGGAAAATGGATCAGCCCGATGCACCCGGAGATTGTCAGGAATGAACCGGGGACTTGTGATATCTGTGGAATGCCACTGGTCCGAGCCGAGACGTTGGGCTATGTGACGGCTGAACCAAGTGATACGGCGAAGCCGCTGGTGATCCCAGTGTCGGCCTCGCTGCTGACTGGCAAAAGAGCGATCGTCTACGTTCAGATTCCCGATGCAGAAGAACCAACTTACGAAGGTCGAGAGATCGTTCTGGGACCACGTGCAGGGGACTATTACCTTGTCAACTCGGGATTGAATGAAGGTGAGTTAGTCGTGACCAACGGCAACTTCAAACTCGATAGTGCGCTTCAGATTTCAGCTAAGCCCTCGATGATGACTCCCGAGGGTGGTGGCGGCGCAGGTGGCCACAATCACGGTGGTAGCTCAAAACCGGCAAAGGGCGATGAATCCATGCCGATGGCCGGACATGCCGGAATGTCTCTGGCACCGCAGCTTGAAAAACAGCTGCATGAGGTCGTTGGATCGGTGGACTCGATCGGTAGTGCCGTTGAATTGGCGGAACTGGAAAAGATTCGGCAAGCCTACGGTCAACTTGGTGAGAGCGTCGCCGCCATTGATGCGAGCGCATTGACTGGCGACATGCAGGCACAGCTCCAGGAGTTTGTCATGCTGCTCACGAATGACTCTGTGGAAGGCAAGACAGTCAGGGAATTGCAGAATGCAGATCGAATCTACCTGGTGACCAGACGACATGCGGAAAGATTGCAGCAAGCGTTTGGTTTGTCTCACGCTGGACATCTGGCCGCAGAAGAATCGCTGGACGTTCCAGCAGAATTCCGCACTCAATTGGGCCAGATCGTTCCGGCTTATCTCTCCATCGGAACAGCCCTTGCTGGCGATGATTCGGAGGCTGCCACTCAAGCCGTGGCGAATCTGCACGACGTCATCGGTACGATTCACCCGCAGTCATTGATCGGAAAAGCAGCCGAACGGTGGAGTGTCGAGCATGGCAGTCTGTCAACGATTGCGACTCAACTCGGCGAGGCCACGGACCTTGAAGCCTTGCGATCTGCCTTCGCATTGCTGTCCGATGAAATACTGACGTTGCACCACACATTCGGCCTGGCGAATGCCGACCAGTTGTTTGAATTACATTGCCCAATGGCATTTGATGGGCGCGGGGCCACATGGCTCCAATCGGACAAGGCCGTGCGAAATCCGTACTACGGGCCATCAATGCTGAAGTGTGCCGACAAAGTTGAACCGCTTGCCGTCAAAGAGGGAGTGAAAGCGGACGAACACGCGGGGCACAATCATGGTTAGTACGATCACTGCGAATGGATGGAGTTTCAGAATTGTGGCTATCCAGCCGCGTGACTTTGT
>JAGQQS010000668.1 GCA_020426105.1 Planctomycetaceae bacterium | reverse complement strand
TCTCTGTGAGCAGACTGCTGTGTGAGTCGCTCCAGACCGCAAAAACTGTGAGCGTGACAACGAGTATCGTCGTGAATCCAAACGGGAAGCGCGTTTGCCTTTTGCTCGGTTCGGCTTTCATCTTTTAATCCTGAATTTCTGTTCCCCGCTGCAATCGATGGAGCGACCGCCCACAGGTCAGATAGACGAATTCTCGACCTGTTGTCGCATTGAAGCAAGTTGCGTGGTGGCGGATATTTGTTTGAAGAACAGGCTTTCCGTCGGTTCTTTCCACTTGCGCACGCGGCTGGCCTTCCAGCCATCTGGTGTGTTGCGCTACGCTGCACACACCCTGCTTTAAATTAACACACTGGCCAGCCGGCCATCGATCGAAGACCTTCTTGCTTTCTCCTGCCTGATCCGGGTAAATTAGATCTGCTTCCACCCACCGTAATCCACAAGAACTCTCCGCTTAGCAACTGGCCGCCCGGCCAATTCACGATGCACACTGTTCGATGTCCGCCCCTGCATGAGGCCCCGTCCACCATGTTGCCCTCCTTCTTTCGCTTCGCTTCGAGACTCCTGCTCGCTACCGGGGTCACTTTGTGGGCCACGCAGCCGACCGCTGCCTCCGACCCCGTTTCCGATACGCCCGTGGATTTTGACCGCGAGATTCGACCGCTCCTTTCCGAGACCTGTTTTACCTGCCATGGCCCCGATCGCAACAAATTACAGGCGGGGCTGCGATTGGATCAGAAAGAGTCGGCCTTCGAGCCTCTTGAATCCGGACATACGGCCATTGTTCCCGGTAGTCCCGAACAAAGTGAACTCGTCCGACGGCTCCTCTCCACCGATCCGGACGAAGTGATGCCGCCGCCCAGCGAACAAAAACGCCTGTCACCGGCACAGATCGATTTGCTGCAGACATGGATCCGGCAGGGGGCAGTCTGGAAAGGTCACTGGTCGTTTGAACCGATTCAGACACCACCGCTGCCAGGATCAGATTCTGCCGCATGGGGGAATACGAATCCGATTGATGCTTTCGTTCGAACTCGGCTGGCCCAGGACGGTCTCGAACTGTCACCGGAAGAAACCCGGGAGCGATTAATTCGCCGTGTCTCTCTGGATCTCATCGGCCTGCCACCGTCAATTAACGAAGTAGATGCTTTCTTAAACGACACAGAGTCCAATGCGTTTGAAAAAGTTGTGGATCGGTTGCTGAGCAGTCCGCATTTCGGTGAGCGTCTGGCTCTGGTGTGGCTTGACCTCGCGCGTTATGGTGACACCAGCGGCTATCACAATGACTCTTTGCGGGATATGTGGCTCTGGCGCGAGTGGGTTGTCAATGCCTTTAACAATAACCTGCCATTCGATGAGTTCACGATCGAACAGCTGGCTGGCGACCTGATCCCTCACAGGACTATCCAGCAGCAAATCGCCAGTGGTTTTCATCGGAATGTGATGACCAGCGATGAAGGCGGACTGATCGATGCCGAGTACCGTAACTTGTACGTTGTTGACCGTGTCAGCACGACCGGGGTTACATGGCTGGGGATGACGATCGGGTGCGCTCAATGCCATGACCACAAATACGACCCGATCACTCAACGCGATTTTTACCAGGTCTATGCCTTCTTCAACAACGTGGCGGAGAACGGTAAAGATGGCGTGCGGGACCGCAATCCGAAACCATTTCTGCGAATCTCCACCCCCGAACAGGATCAGGAACTGG
>JAGQQS010000667.1 GCA_020426105.1 Planctomycetaceae bacterium | reverse complement strand
ATGCGCTGGTTTGGATTCACGCTCAACAATGTTACGATGCTGGCTCTCGTATTGATGGTCGGCGTCGTCATTGATGATGCAATTGTCGTTCTGGAAAACATCTTCCATTGCATCGAAGAAAAAGGCATGGCCCCGCGCGAGGCGGCCGTCTACGGCACGCAGGAAATCGGTCTCGCGGTGCTGGCAACCACGCTTTCACTGGTAATCGTATTTCTCCCTGTGTCATTTCTTAACAGTGTCACGGGGCGCATGCTGTTTCAGTTCGGCGTCACGGCAACGGTGGCCATCCTCGTGTCGATGTTCGTCAGTTTTACGCTGACTCCGATGATGTGCAGCCGCCTCCTCAGGAAAGGAACACTCAGCCCGGCAGCGGGCGAAGCAGCCGCGTCAAGGCAGGGTGCCTACGGACGGATCGAAGTCATATACCTGTGGATGCTGGGTCACGCAATGCGCTGGCGATGGGTGGTACTTGTCGTATCCATCTGTGTGATGGCATCCAACATACCACTCTACAGACTGGTGAAGCAGGACTACATTCCATTGAATGTGGATGAGTCAGAATTTGAAGTCCGCGTCGAAGCCCGGCAGGGAGCCAGCCTTGCCGCCATGCGCGAGACACTGGATCTGATTGAAGCAAGGATCCGTTCGATCGACGGCATCGAGACAGTGCTGACATCGCTCGGAACTCAAAGTTTTGGCAATGTGAACCGAGCGGATTTCTTCATTCGACTCACTGACAGCAAACTGCGGACGTTTTCTTTCACGCGATTTCTCAATGGACTTCTGCGAGGCGAGCCACGGGACGCGTTTAAAGGAAATTTTTCGCAACGTGAGAAGATGGCTGAAGTTCGCGGGGTATTGAAAAGCGTGTCTGGCCTGAGAGCGTCTGTCAGGAACCTGACGTCGTTGCGGCAGGGAGCCCCGGTGGATATTGATTTTTCGATTACGGGACCGGATATCGAACGTTTGTTGCAATTCAGTAATGCCCTCCGGGAAAAAGCAAAAGACATCCCCGGAATTGTGGACGTCACGACGACACTGCAGATTGACAATCCGGAACTTCTCGTGCGTATCGATCGCGATCGTGCGGCCGCGCTGGGGATCGATGTGCGGGAGGTCGCGGACACATTGCGAATTGCTGTGGGCGGAGATGATCGAGTCTCCAGGTATCGCGACCCCACGGTAAGTGATGCTTATGACGTGGAGTTGCGGCTGGTGGGAATCGATCGAAGTGACGTCGAATCGATTTCACAGCTCTATGTTCGGGCACCAGCAGCGTCAGGTGGAACAACAGGTACCCCCGCGGCATCCGTCATGAACGCGACAGGGCGCGCCGCCGGTCCAGTCCCTGTGCGCCTGGACAATCTGGTAACATTCGAGTTCCACGAAGCTGCGTCACGCATCGATCGTCTGAACCGACAGCGAATGGTCGCCCTGCGTGCCAACATTGATGGCGGCTATGCGCTGGGCGATCGTATCACAGCACTGCATGCGGCTGCTGCTGAAATCGGAATCCCTGACGGATTCAGCACACAGGTGCTGGGGGGCGGACGTGAACTTGAACGTACGCTCGAGGATTTTGGATGGACCTTCGTGCTGTCGTTCATATTCATGTACATTGTGCTGGCGGCTCAGTACGAACATCTGGTCCATCCCTTCGTCATCCTGCTCTCCCTGCCGCTGGCGGTGCCTTTCGGTTTGCTGAGCCTGCACTATGGAGGCGAAACGCTGAATCTGTATTCCGCGATGGGGATTCTGGTGCTGTTCGGCGTCGTCAAAAAAGCCGCGATTCTTCAGGTTGACCATACAAATGCCTTGAGGGCGAATGGATTGAATCGCCTGGACGCGATCATGCAGGCAAACCGTGACCGTCTGCGACCAATTCTGATGACAACGGTATCTTTCGTCGCCGGACTACTGCCACTCCTCATCGCGACCGGACCAGGCGCTGAAGAACGTCGCTCCATCGCCGTCCTCGCTGTCGGCGGTCAATCGTTCTCGCTCCTGCTGACACTGCTTGCCATCCCGGTGTTGTATTCGTTCTTCGACGACCTGGGTGATCACCTGAAACGGTTATTCGGAGTTTCGTCAGACGAACTGCCTCAAACGCCGAAAGCCAGTCTCATCGAAGACGCAGCCGAAGAATCCCGTCAGCCGGAGCCCCCAATGTCTGGCCGCCGGACTGCCGTGAACGTGGCTTTGGCACAGGACGACAGAAGCCATTCGGCAATCTAACAAAACCCGTGCCGGATCATTCCTTGAATTTATACAGCACCTCATCCGTCCTGAGATACATCGCGCCATCGGAAAATGCCGGCGTCGCCAACGTGCGGCCGGGAACCTGGTTTTTGCCGAGGTTCGCAAATTCTTTCCCTGCCTGCACCCATGTTGCTGTTCCCGTTTCATCCAGAAACAGAACGCGCCCGTTCGCATGCACCGGAGATGCCGAAAAATTCCCGTTCAGTCGTTCCATCCAGTGCCGCTTGCCTGTTTTGGCATCCACACAGGAGGCGATTCCGTTGTCCGAGACGAAATACAACTCGTCGCCGACCAGCAGCGGTGATGGTGTACTGGGCGCTCCCTGTTTAATTCTCCACACGACATGGGAATCCGTCACATCACCAACTCCGCCCAGGCGGACGGCCATCAGTTCCGGGTTGTCGTAGTCATGATTGTAAAAAACCATGCCATGACCGATCGCGGGCTGAGGAACAACAGACCAGCCCGGCGCCAGAACCCGGCAGATTTCAGCTCCGTTCTCCAGGTCGTAAACTCCCAAATGGTCGGGCCCCGGTGCCAGCAGTTGTGCTTTACCATCCACGACAGTCACGGCCGCCGTAACGAAGGAGTGGCTGATGCGTGCTTTAATGGATCTGGGCGTCTTCCATGCGATTTTGCCTGTCGTTGCATCAATGGCTGCCACGTATGGATTCGAGCTTCCGTCACAGGCCACGAAAAGTCGGCCATCGTGCAACACCGGAGATCCACCACTGCCATGCACTGGCGAGTAATCCAGCTCGGACGTCGCCCATTCCACATGTCCGTCTGCGGCGGACAGTTTCGCGGTACCGAGGACGCCAAAATGAACATACACGGCACCGCTGTCAATGATTGGCGTCGGACTCGCATGGCTGTTTTTGGCATGAATCGTCGGGGCTTTATCGACAGCCCGCACTTCCTGATTCCAGATCGTCGCGCCACTTGCGGCGTCCAGAGCCAGGACGCGCAGCGACAATCCTTCTCCCAGCGGCACGGCCGTTGTGAGAAAAACTCTGCCGTCAGCGATCGCTGGCGACGACCATCCGAGGCCGGGCACAGCGGACCTCCAGGCTACGTTTTTTGTATCAGCCCATTCCAGCGGCGTCTTTAGCTCACCCGCATGTCCATCTGAATTCGGCCCACGAAACTGGACCCAATCACCTTCCAAAAAAGTGCACAACACAGCCAACGTGATCAGCATATGAAAAACCTGGAATACGGGAGAATGCAAACAGAGATTGATGGGGCAGAAAAGTATCATGGCAATTTCGGATCAATTCGCCAAGGATAATCGGCGTCACGCCCACGGCCGTCCAATTTGTGATCCTGGAGTTTCCGGGGATTCTGTGGGGTATCATTCGCCCGGGTAGTTCGGCATTCGAAATATCAGCCCCACAAGCTGGATCTGACGAGAATCACAACACCAGGGTGATGCCGATAGCGTTCCCGCACATTTGCTTTTGTCGGAAGTATTATTAAAGTGCTGGATCAGTTGCGCAGGTGTCTTACCTGCCCTATTGTCGATCGTATCGCGATCAATCCCACTATTCCCTCTGTTCGGAACTTGCCGATGACTGCTCTTATTTCCCGCCTTGGTTTTGCGCTGGCCACATTGCTGGTGCTGTCTTCCGGAACGAACAGCCTTGCTGACGACGCCAAATGGACGTCGTTGTTTGACGGAAAAACGATGGAAGGATGGGAGCGAGTTGGAAACGAGCAAAGTCTCTGGGAAGTTAAGGACGGATCTCTCACAGCATCAGGACCTGCGTCAATGCTGGTATGCACCAAAGGCCCGTACAAGAATTTCCGTTACCGCGCCGAAGTAAAAATCAGCGACGGTGGCAACTCAGGTCTGTACTTCCGCACTCC
>JAGQQS010000666.1 GCA_020426105.1 Planctomycetaceae bacterium | reverse complement strand
GTGCCGGACGTACCGATGCCGGTGTCCATGCGCTGGGACAAGTCGCCAATTTTCCGACCAACAGCAGTATTCCAGTCGCCAACATTCGGAGGGGACTGCAGTCTTTCCTGCCGGAAGACATTGTGATCGTTTCAGCCAGAGAAGTTTCACGCTCGTTTCACGCCACCTATTCTGCCGTTTGTAAACGGTATCGTTATGTGATCCATGATGGCGATGTGTGTCCCCCGTTTCTGAAACCCTACGTCCACCGCTCTCAGCATCCACTGGACATCAATCTGATGCGAGCCGCGGCTCACTTTCTGCTGGGCACACATGATTTTCGCTGCTTTGAAAAACACTTTCCGAATAAATCAACCAGCGTTCGCACGATCATGGATGTCAGTGTGCAGCGAATTTCCTGCTGGTTGCCGTGGACATCATTGCACAGCTGGAGTCCAATTTATGGGGCGCGGCATGAGCAGCCGGAGATGACATTGATTGTCTTTGAAGTCATGGCTGACGGGTTCCTGTACAACATGGTGCGGGCCATCGTGGGGACTTTGATGGAGATTGGGCGAGGGAAGCAGTCACCAGAATGTTTAGGCGAAGTGATTCGCAGCCTGGACCGTTCCCAGGCAGGTATGACGGCAATGCCAAACGGCTTGTATCTCGTTTCCGTGGACTACCCGGAGGAACTCTGTGGGAATCTATGATCGCAATTATTTTCGTGGATCATCCGGACGTTGGGGAGCCGTTTCAGGGAGTTGGCCTCCCGTTTGCAAAGCCATTGTGCTGATCAATATCGGCGTGTTCATCGCGCAGATCATGCTGACGCGCCCGCCCACGATCAACGAGGTCAGCCAAAACCCATACGGTTTTGATGCTGAGTACGAATTCATTGAGGACTACATCGCGTCGCACCTGGAATCAGAGAAGGCGGACGATGCGGACGGACAGGAGCATGTGAACCCGGATTCTGCCTCGAACGAGACGCAGACGGTGCCCGCGAAATCTGAAGATGTCGCTGCGCAGGAAGAAAAGCTTCGTGTTGAAGCGGAGCGCCAATATCACGAACTCCTCGCAGACATCGCAGCGACAGCGCCCCGTATTTCGGTCGTGCAACAATGGTTACAGCTTGACACTGCAAAAATCAAACAGGGACAAATCTGGCGAGTCCTCACGAGTGCATTTTGTCATGATCGCCACAGTCTGTTGCACATTCTGTTCAATATGCTGGGGCTGATCTGGTTTGGTATCACACTGGAATATATGTATGGATCACGCGAGTTCCTGCTGTTCTATCTTTCGGCCGCAATTTTGTCCGGGGTGGCTTATGTGGGGCTGGATCTGTGGACGGGAGATTCCGTTCCGGCCATCGGCGCATCAGGTGCTGTGATGGGAGTGTTGATGCTCTTCGCGTGCCATTACCCAAACTACACGATTCGTATCTGGTTCTTTTTTCCACTCGAAATGCGCTGGCTCGTCCTGTTATACGTTGCTTTCGATCTGCATCCACTGCTGCTGGCACTGTCGGGCGACCAGGTTCACACGGGCGTGGCGCATGCAGCTCATCTTGGTGGTTTGGCATTTGGATACGTCTACTGGCACCAGCGCCTGCGGCTGTCTCCGTTGGTCGACTTCGTACAGAATATTGATCTCGGAAAAATGGTCCGCCCACGGTCGAAAGGCGATCTCAAACTGCACTCTCCTGAAAAAGACAGTGACGGGACCAGCACTGCGAAGGCCACTGATCGCAGATTGATTGACACCGATCGACTCGATGAACTTCTGATTAAAATCAGCCGGGAAGGCCGGGACAATCTGACGCCTGAGGAACAGGAAATGTTGAATGAAGCCAGCGATCGCCTGAGGAACAAGAAAAAATAACGATTTTCTGCGAACCATTCTGCCTGTCGTGTGTCGTACGTGACAGGGAGAATCTCATTGCCCGGACGCTTATCCGTGAACCCGGATCCGCACCGCGTATTCACAATACATGTGGGACGTCGGGCCATTGCAACCGCCGAATTGATAATAATCTTCGACCGTCCATGCCTCAATGCTGGACAGGCTTCCGCCAGCGGCCAATACTCTCCCCAGGAGTCTGTCTGAGAACCTCATTTGGTGCCTGTTTGGGAGGCCGAAGCACATACTGAGCCGCGAGAATCGTGGAACGTGTTCCCTCCCTCGGTTCGGCAGGTGCCTCGCCCTTGCTGTATTCGGACAGACTCCCAGCAGGCCGTGCAAGCAACACTGCAGAATTGGATTCAGGATTTCACACCGTTGTGAGTATTCTGATCACATCAACCGTTGCCTGAGTATTTTCCGATTCTGCATCAGCATCTGCCATCGCAGAACATAAGGACAATTATGAGCGACGCTCAACAAACGTCATTGGAAGATCAGATTCTGGCGGCTGTCAACTCGGTTGACTATCGGCCAGTAACGCAGGCCATTCTGGCGAGATCACTGGATATCAAAAAGAAAGCTCTGCCCGAATTTCGCGAAGCGCTGTCGATGCTGATGGACGCAGGTAAACTGCGGCAGGACAAACAGGGACGGGTTCGGCCGCGAGGATCCACCGGCCTCGTATCGGGGGTGCTGCGAAAAATCAGTAGTGGCGCGGCGTTTGTGATACCTGCGGAGCGATCAAAAGACGCAAAAGATTCCAAAGACGGCGACATTTATGTTTCGGCCCGGGACGTACGGGATGCTCAGACCGGCGATGAGGTAATGGTGCGAGTGACCGAAAAACGTCGCTCCGGCGGACAGCGGTGCGGTGTGATCGAAAAAGTCGTTGATCGGGCGACCAGCGTCTTTGTGGGAACCTATTTTGAATCGGGTGACCAGGGTTTCGTTCGCGTTGACGGCACCGTGTTTGGGGCCGCAATCCACGTCGGTGATCCGGGCGCAAAAGGGGCACGGCCTGACGACAAAGTGGTGATCGAAATGCTGCGGTTTCCAACAGCCAACCGAATTGGCGAGGCGGTACTGACAGAAGTACTCGGCCAGCGCGGGGATCCGGGCATTGATACCATGACTGTGGTGCATAGTATGGGATTGCCCTTCGAGTTCTCCGAGGCTGTTCTGCAAGATGCGCGCCGGCAGGCGGATGCCTTCGATGATACAAAACTACAGGGGCGAACCGATCTGACCGCCGAGACGATCGTCACGATCGACCCAATCGATGCCCGCGATTTTGACGACGCGATTTCGTTATCAAGATCAGAAGACGGGCACTGGCACCTGGGCGTGCACATCGCGGATGTCGCACACTTTGTTCCATCCGGAAGCAAGCTCGATCAGGAAGCACAGAAACGCGGAACCAGTGTTTATCTGCCGCGACATGTCATCCCGATGCTGCCCGAGCTGATCAGTAACGGACTGGCCAGTCTGCAGCAGGGACAAATACGTTTCACGAAAACCGCGTTGATCGAATTCGACGCATCAGGTGCAGTCGTTGGGACCGATGTGGCTAACTCGGCGATCAGAGTGACCCGTCGATTCGCTTATGAAGAAGTAATGCCAATCCTCAACCAGCCGAACGAATCTTTCGAAAACGTGACACCGGAGGTGCGACGCCTGCTGCAGAGGATGTTTGAACTGGCGATGCTGCTTCGTCGCCGACGCTTCGAACAGGGAGCCCTCCAGATGGGTATTCCGGAAGTCGCCATCGATTTTGACAAAGACGGCGCCGTATCCGGCGCGCACACGCGTCACCACGACCAAAGTCATGAAATTATTGAAGAATTTATGCTGGCCGCAAATCTCGCGGTGGCGAGTCTGCTGGAGAGTCGCGGTGTGCCGTTCCTGCGACGCATCCACGGTGCACCTGATGAACTGAAGATGCGAAATTTTCAACAGTTCTGCCAGGGGCTCGGGCTGACTCTGAAGAAGTCACAGGATCGCCGGGAAATTCAGGAACTCATTCGCAGTGTCGAAGGAAAACCGGAAGAACGCGCGGTCAATTTTGCCCTGTTGCGAAGCATGCAGCAGGCCGTCTATTCCCCTGAGGATACGGGCCACTACGCTCTGGCGGAAGAAGACTACTGTCATTTTACCAGCCCGATTCGTCGCTATCCTGACCTGACCGTGCATCGATTAATTGGGCAGATTGCCGCGAAAAAGATGCCTTCTCCCCAATCGATTCCCGAACTTATTCAACTGGGCAAGCATTGTTCGATTACAGAACGCCGCGCGGAAAAAGCGGAGCGCGAGCTGATTCGGATCAAACTGCTGCGATACATGTCGGAACGTATTGGCGAAGAGATGGATGCCATCATCACCGGCGTCGAAAGCTTTGGCATGTTCTGCCAGGGCATCGAGATTCCGGCTGAAGGGATGATCCATCTGAGCTCACTCAGTGATGATTTTTATGTCTTCGATCAGGCAACGCGTCGATTGACAGGCAGTCGCACCCATCGCGAGTTCCGTCTCGGGGATCCGATTCGCGTGATGGTCGCTGCGGTCGATATCGATCGCCGCCAGCTTGACCTGCGCGTCGCGGATTCGTCTCAATCAGGCAGTGGCAGGAAGAAAGCCCGTGCTGCGGCGAGCGGCGAGCGGCGGCATTTAGTTCACCCGCCTGGAAAAAAACGACGGGGACCGGAAAAGCCGGTAAATCACCGAAGCGGCCGAAAGTCAAAGGCGGCAACAAAGAAATCGAAACGTGGCCGGAAACGTTAATTGTTCTCAGCGAGCTGGGAACAATCCGGAAGCATAAAATCAGCCCATGTCGGTTGGCGCGCCGTTGCAGCCGCAGACCGATTCATAAAGGCCGATTGTTTTACTGAGCATCGTTGCTTTGCTGAACACACAGGGGCCAGGCACTGCGGGAACGGGCAGCGTGAGCAGCCTGGTAACTGTTTCAGTCAGTGAATCAAGGTTTCCTTTCTGGACGGCTCCGTCAGGAAACTGAGCGGCCAGAATTTCGGCCACGCCGCCGTGTTGGTAGCCGACGACCGGGGTGCCAATTGACAACGCCTCCGCCACAGTACGACCAAATGACTCGGGCGTCGATGACAGCGAAAATACCATGGCTGAAATGGCATAGATCTGTTTGAGGTCGGCCCGATGACCTGTGAATGTCACATGATCTGAAAGATTCAAAGTCGCCGCGAGTTTTTTCATCTCATCCGCATAAGCGGCCTTTCGCGGATCCGCGCCACCGACGATCAGTCCGTGAACTGCGATTCCGCGATCTCTGAGCCGAGCCAGCAGTTTCAGCAGATCTTCATGGCCCTTCAACCGCGTAATCCGTCCGGCCAGCGTCAGTAATCGCTGATCTCGGGTCGCCGGAAATTGTTCAAAGAAAGCTGACTTCCATGCTTCGTCCGGTTGGAATCCCCGCGGATATTCGTTGCTGTCAATTCCGCGATGAATCAGATGCAGGCGATTCACCGGCACAAATCCGTAGTTCTTCCGTACATATTCCTGGACAGTCTCCGAGACGGCAATGACATGTTCTCCGCGACACATGACACTGCTGTAGAAGCCGGTGGAGTGCAATCCGTGGAGAGTGGAGACAAACGCCGGGCGCTTCGCGGCTGGGAGACTTTTCCAGGCCAGCCATGCGATCCAACCCGGCATCCGCGAATGGATATCTACTAAATCCACGCGCTGCTGAATCAGAAACTTCCGCAGCCAGCCAACGTGCCGCAGTGTGAACGGAGATTTAGCCCCGATGGCTTTTTCGAAATGCTCACTGCCGCGATCTGTCAGTTCCGCCACCATTCGCCCGCCACCTGAGACGACAAGCGAACGGTGCCCGGCCGCAACAAGGGCATCGGCCACTTCCAGGACGCCACGCTCCACGCCGCCGCTTTGAAGAGCGGGGAGAACCTGCAGGACGGTAAGTTTACGGGTAGACATGCAACTGCCAGCGGTTTGAATCAACCTCGCTTAAGAATTCCCTTGTCAAGTTCTTCCACAACTTTGGCGAGGACAGCGGCGTCTTTGGATTGCATGACGTGCGCAATTCGACTCGCCGGAATTTTCATACGTGTCATCAGTTCTTCGGCTGAATCCCACATTTTGGCCTGTTTTTTCGGGGGGGCCAGATAGAGATTTGTGACGAGTTCGCTGAGCCTCTGTTCGTCGATCTGATCCTTGTTGTCATAATATCGCTTGATTACCTTCTGTTGGTACGCGCTGTAGTCTCGATCGGCCATCGTCAGAAACCTGAAGTATTATAAAGAAATTACTTGTCGCTCGCGGATTTTAGCGAAGGACAGGAAACATCGAAACCTCGATTCTGTCCGTGCTCAGAAGAAAAAACGCTGAAATCGGACTGTCAAGCGCAAGTACAATACAGACACTGCCAGCCGGTCAGCGGGGATCATGCCAGGAGTTCATGGCGTCTGCGATTCTTTGGGCGGGATGACCGTCAGGAAAGTTGCGATCAGGCGATTTCAATTTGTCCGGGAATGGGATTCCTTCGTACGGATGTCTCGCAAGCAAACCTGAAGCGGGTCCAGCCAAAAAGACCCACGAGACAGCCGACAATCAGGTCGACCAGATGGTGCTGGTGAGTCAACCATGCCGCAAGAGCGACAGCACAAGCCCACGAGCGGAACAGCCATGTTAGTTTTAGTCTTTGGTATCGAAACAATTCCGCGTGAAATACAGCGTATGCCACATGCAATGACGGACATAAATTGTAAGTCAGATTAAGCCAGTCGGCAATCCGGTAAGCCACAGGCAGCTGGTGCTGATCGGCCGGAACGCTGAATTCCAGCCTTGCCGGGATCAACAGGAAACCCACGCCAGCGACACAAGTGATTAGACTCATGGCACCGACATACGACCTTAACTGCTGTTTGCTATGCAGGACAAATGGCATCGCAAGGAACATCAGGTACAGCGAAGAATATACCGGACTCAGTCCGGGCATGAACGGAATTCTCTGCTCAAAGGCGAAGTCGATCCGCAGACGTGCGGTCCGCAGTCCTGTCACATAGTCACAGCCCCCGTAGACAATCGCAAATAAACCGGCAAGAAACAATGCCGCCATGATCGACGCAGAAAGTTGCCCCCGCGACGGAGCGGCGAACAAAGGCTGATTTTCACGCGGAAGCGGTGTCGGACGGGTCACTGAATGATCTTTCCTGCATATTTGTTTTCCACACGTTCGTGCGTCTTTCGCGGCCCCCGCCACATCCGCACGTATTGCGTCAGCAGGAACTCCCGATCTGTTGCGTCAAGCTCGGCACTCAATGTCGGGAGATAAATCCACGGCACAGTCGGTTGTTCGTGATGCGCACGGTGCCAGTTGTGATTCAGCCACAGAAAATCAATTGGTGCGAACAGCCACACGTTTCGTGTGCCTTTCAGCACGTGTCGTTCAGTCCCGAAGTGATGCACGTACTGCATCGCGGACCACGAAAATCCAAAGCCGAAATAGACAAGAAAATAGTGCAGCAGCGGGATTTCCAGAGACCAGACGATGATCGCATGCAAAGCACACGCCATCATTCCTTCCAGTTGAATCATCCAGCGGTATCCGGGGTTGAGTGAATCCATGAAGGCAACAGAAGGCCGATCGAACTCAAAGAATCGCCGATTCAGGATAGACGGCGCAATCGCTACAACGACGTTGCTGATCGCCACTAGAATCCAGTAGCAGCCAGTCAGGATTCCATACAGAATCAGACACTTCAGCCATGGACGATCGCCCTCAAAGTACAGGTCGAACGCCTCATCGTCGGAGCGGTTCCGACGATGATGCCCGATGTGTCCCTGTCGGATCAGATGGAACGGTGCGGGAAACAGCAATGCCAGCAACACGCCGACGGTATCATTGATCCAGCGAGTCGGATGCAGAATCCCGTGCTCTGCTTCGTGAATGGTGGCGTAAATAGAATTACCCAAAAGCCCAAAGGCGGAGGAAAGTGCCAGGATCTGCCACCATGCGCTGGCCAGTGACGTGAAATAGAAGATAACAAACGCACCGAGCACCTGAACCGCAGCGATGCACAAATTGATCGTTGCAGGAATCGGGAACCGCTGGACGTTGCCCGGTGTTTTGATTTGCTGTTCGTCCTGCGAATCATCAGACATCAGTGCGCCGCTGCAGATATGTAAAGACCAATTCGCTGACGTTTGACCCGTATACCAGCGGGATGGTTATAATAAAGATAATGAAGATCGATCCACAAACGAGTAACACCAGCACGCCAGGACTTCAAGGTCGATCCTTGCGTCCGCCGTTGACGACCACTGTCGAACCGTTTGGATCGTCCGTGATCGCGTATCCCGCCTCGTGGTACTATTTCTCGAGTGTACGTGAGCTTTCCAAAGGCCCGATCATCCGAGATCTGCTTGGCCGGCAGCTGGTAGGCTTTCTCACGAAGTCTGGAAAGCCGGGGGTACTCGCCAGCCGTTGTGTGCACATGGGTTCGAATCTTGGGGCAGGATGTGTGATTGGCGAATCACTGCAGTGCGCATTGCATAACTGGAGATTCAGCCCTTCCGGACGATGTGAAGAAATTCCGGCCGCGAGCGAGATTCCGGCATTCGCGAAGCAAACCAGTTTTCCGGCTCAGGTTCGCGGTGGTTGCGTCTATTTCTTCAATGGTCCGGACCCGCTGTTCCCATTGCCGTTCTTTGACGGTTTTGAGCCGCAACAGTTAGTCGCCGCGCGGCCATTTGTGGAATTCCTCGACTGCCCGTGGTATATGATTGGGGCGAATGCGGTCGATGTTCAGCACTTTGCCATTGCGCATGATCGTCGGATGGAGCGCAAACCGGAAGTCAGCTACCCGAATCCGTACGTCCATCGCACTGTGTGCCATTTCGAGGTGGTCGGTAGCTCGCTCAGCGATCGGATCACGCGGCGTTTCGGCGGGCCTCATGTGCGATTGGAGATCGTTGACTGGGGCGGGACGATGATCTTTGCCCGTTCCGTCCTGGCAAAAACAGAGACCTTCGGGATCGTTTCTGTTGTTCCCCTGGCCGCCGATCGTACTATGGGGCATGTGACCGTGATGGCTCGCGCTGGCAATGGCGTCGTGAATCGCATACTGCTCAATCCGCTGCAAGCCCTCGTCCGCCGAACGCTGATCCGTACATTTCTGCGCTCGGATGTTGGCCGTCTCGCGGGAACTCAATACAGTCCGCACACCCTGATCGGGATCGATGACCTGTTTTCTGAATATTTCGACTGGCTCAAGGGCCTGAACCGTCCTAAACCCGTGATCTGAGGATGTACATCATGCGTCGGTTGACCGTTTGTCTGATCTGGATAATCGCCACAGGAATTTCGACAGGTCAGGATGATACGAGTCCCCCTGCGGCGAGTACTGCGGAAGCAGGACAACCTGATCAGTCGGTGCAGGAAGCCATCCATACCGAGCTTCGCGGCTTGCGCGATCGAATGTTTGCAGCCTATGAAAAAAGGGACATGGATGCATTGCTGAAAGATGTTGCTCCTGACGTCGTCATTACCTGGCAGAATATGGATCGCAACGTTGGACACGAGGAGTTCCGGGAGTTCTACGATCGCATGATGAACAGTGACAACGGCGTGGTGAAGAATATCTCAAGTGAATTCGAAGTGGATGGAGTCTCGTTCTTGTACGGCAACGACACCGCGGTGGCCCGTGGAACGCAGGCAGACACGTTCACTCTGAACGACGGCAGTCACTTTACGCTCAACAGCAAATGGACGGCCACTGTCGTCCGCCAGGAAAATGGATGGAAAGTCGCCAGTTTTCACGTCTCTTCGAACATATTTGATAATCCGATCCTGGATGTCGCGAAAGGCTGGTTGATGAAAGCCGGCCTCGCGGGTGGACTCATCGGGATGTTTATCGGGCTGCTGATCGGCCGTGCCACGCGGCGAAAACCTATCGCTGCGTGATGTCCGGCAAAGGTAAACGGCCCCGGGAATCTCATTCTCATGCATCAACTACTTGCTCCTGTCCCCCCTGCGGATCAGCCTGTGCTGGATCGCGCACGTTGCATCTATGAGCAGGACTTGTCGGGCGAAATCAATGAAGCCATGCTGCGTGATCTGAATTCCCGGCTGGGAACGGACATCGCCACCGCAGTACTTTACGTTCATTTTGCGTCGAGGCTATCACACTGCGCTGTTGGGTCTATCCACGATGCCGCCGATGCACGGCCATTACTGGTCGCTGTCGTGCCGGGGGCATTTTATCGGGAGCATCCCGAAGTCGGAGCTGATGGCCGCGAATTGA
>JAGQQS010000665.1 GCA_020426105.1 Planctomycetaceae bacterium | reverse complement strand
CGATGGCTGAGACTGACGGCAACTGCACTGCTCCAAAGCGTTAGGCGTATTGAAGCTGCCAATTGACTTCAAATCCGACGCGACCCTGTTGCGGCGGATTTTTTGCTGCGCCTGTTCTTCTATAATTATTGATCCGCGTGTAGAAGTTCCTGCCCCCCTGCTGAATGAACCCACCGTCATAAGCCGAGCAATGCTGCTCAGCCGAGCGACGACGAGTTCAAGCGTTTGCGCAGATAGTTGGCTCGCACCGTGTTGCGTTCCGCAGTCTCGAGGGCTTCTCCGTGCAGTGTCTGCAGATGTGCCGGCTGCGTGTGAATAAAGAGCTCATTCACGGTTGCCAGATCCAGATTATCGATGAGTCCCTGCTGTATCCCCATCCTCAGGCTGGACAGCAAATGCATCGTTTCTTCGGAACTAATCGAACGGGCACTGGTCAGGACACCAAACGAACGGGCAACCTGATCGTGGAGTTCGGCCCGCTTGTCGCGTATCAGCAAATCACGAACTCGGCGTTCCCATCCGATGATATTCGTGACAACTTCCTGCACTTCGGTGATCAACTGCTGTTCCGATTTTCCCAGTGTGACCTGATTCGAAATCTGATAAAAGTCGCCCATGGCCTGACTGCCTTCGCCGTACAGGCCTCGTACGGCAAGATTGATCTTCTGAGCTGCCTGATGCACTTTCTGAATCTCGCGCGTCAGTCGCAGTGCCGGCAAATGGACCATAACGCTCACGCGAATTCCAGTCCCCACGTTTGTCGGGCAGGCCGTTAAATATCCGAGGTCGGGGTGAAACGCGTAGGGCACGGTCTGTTCGATCTGATCGTCGAGCGCGTCGCATTCCAGCCAGCAGTCGTCCAAAGCAAAGCCGCTGTGCAGGACCTGAATTCGTAAATGATCTTCTTCATTAATCATGACGCTGTGGCGTTCGCCTTCACTGATCGCCACGGCCCGAGGGCCGTCACCACGAGCCAGCTCACGGCTGATCAGCTGGCGTTCCATCAGCATCTGCCCATCCAGCGTTGACAGCGTTTCAATGTTCACGTGATGAACCGGTCGATGCTGAATTTCATCCAGCATTGCTGATTTCACCATTTGAATAATTTGAAATCGGGCGTCAGCAGAGGCGCGTGTCACAAATGCAAAGCCCGCAACGTTTCGGGCCAGACGGATGCGACTTGAAATGACTATATCTGACTCCGGTCCGTCACCTTTCAGCCATTCACCGCTGGTACGTGCGAGCTCTGCCATGCAAAATGAATTGTCTGATGAATCCGCACTCAACGAACAGTATCCTTAAGAAGTCAGAGACATCGCCGCCGTATGGTGTCGCCCTGATCAGGGAATTGTAGGGAGATTCCGACACCAGACAAGAAACACCACGCATTGAGCGACGGGATGGATCGGCCTTTCAACTCCCCCAAAAAGCTTGTCGAGTCAGTCTTCCGTAAACACTTCACATCTACTCCGACGGTGGGGTTTTCTTTTTTCGACGGGTTTTCTTTGGCGTTTCCTCCCGCAAAGCTGTCTCGAGCGCGGCGATTTCGTCGCGCAGGCGGGCTGCCGTTTCGTAATCCTCTTCTTCAATCGCATTCCGTTGCGCATTCCGCAACTGGATGAGCTGCCCCTGCTCCTGAGTGCCGACCACTGTACTCCTCGGGCGTTTGCCCTTGTGTTCTACTTCCTCGTGAATGTTTTCGAGCAAGGGCAACAGTTCAGCCATGAATTCCGTATAGTCCTGAGAACATCCGAACCGACCGCTTTCGCGAAACTCATTGAACGAAATCCCGCAATTCGGACAAATCGCCGGTGTTTCTGTCGATCCCATAAGTTCGTCGATTTTGGACGCGAGATCCGAAGGCATTCCGGGACTGTCGTCTTCCGGCTTCTGGTCCAGATATTCTCGTGCGCATGTGTCGCATAGATGGACGATTGCGGCTTCCCCGTCACGGATCTCGGTAACGTGCAGTGTCGCGGGCTTAGTACAACGTCGACATTTCTTCATAATTTTCGGCTCAGCAGAATGGATTGAGGATGCACATTATCATCCCGGTTCGGAGGACGGTATGCAAGATCCAACTCGGTGCAAAAGGATTTGTCCCGCGGCCTTATCGCTTTGCAAGTCCATTGCGCGGAATCTCAACCGGCCATCCTGTGCTATCCGGAAACACCAGGGCGCAGGATTCGCCTGTTCCAAATCCAGGTTCCTGCATCGAAACTAAGAAAGTCACGTTGGCCCATCGTGCGGCCGAGCGTTAAGCTGCGGTCCAGATTCCACGGCACCCCTTATCATCTCCAGTAAGGAAACACCATGAACTCAGCGTCCGTCGTCGATGGTCATTCGGACAATTCGGCAACCCTGTTTGGACATCCAACCGGCTTGTTCACTTTGTTCTTTGCTGAGATGTGGGAACGCTTTTCGTACTACGGAATGCGTGCCTTGCTGGTGTTTTATATGACCAAGGGTTTCCTTGGCTACAACGACAACCGCGCCTACACCGTCTATGGTGCTTATACAGCCCTGGTCTACATGACACCGTTCATCGGTGGATTGCTGGCCGATAAACTGCTCGGGCAACGAATCGCCGTCGTTATCGGCGGACTGCTGATGGCTGCCGGTCATCTTATTATGGGAGTCGAGAATTCGAATGCTTTCTATCTGGCGATGGCCCTGCTCATCGTCGGAAATGGTTTCTTTAAGCCCAACATTTCCACGATTGTGGGAACACTGTATCCCGCTGGAAGTCATCTGCGCGATGGTGGATTTACGATCTTCTATATGGGGGTAAATCTTGGCGCAGCGATGAGTCCGCTGCTCTGCGGTTACATCGGAGAAACCTATGGTTGGCACTACGGTTTCGGCCTCGCGACGATCGGTATGATGATTGGTCTGGCCGTGTTTGTGATGCCGAACATCGTAACCCAGGCACTGATCGGAGTCGGTGCCCTGGGCGCGGTCTTTGCGTTGTTGTTCTTCAGGCCCGATAATACAACTGCGATCCTGTGGAATGCGTTTGTTGCCGTGTGTCTGGCAATCGCCGGCGTCATTTCAATTACGGCGTTGTCGCGTGGCGGATTGCCCGCGAAGGCTGGAGCGGCAAAAGAGTCTGTGAACCCGAAAACGATTATCATCGTCGTCATCGGAATCGTCGCAGCGATCGCTATCCTGATGCACTTTGTCTCCGGGTTTTCGCTCCTGACCTCTGACCGCCAACCAGTCCAGCTGATTGCCAGTTCCACCATTGACAAATTCAAAACAGGTGGAACGTTCCTGAAAATCGCGGCAGTGTTTCTTGAAGAAATCAGCAAGCCGGCAGGTCTGCTGCTGACGGTCACCGGCATCATTGCTTTCGGGTATCTGATACTCAAGACCTTTACACTGGACACAATCGCGCGTCATCGCATGTTCGTCGTGTTGACGCTGACATTTTTTTCTATGTTGTTTTGGGCGTTTTTCGAACAAGCCGGCAGCAGTCTCAATAATTTCGCAGACCGCAACGTAGACCGCGTTGCTGAATCCCGTACGATCTCTGAAAATGAAATCGGTGAAACCATCAGAATTCAGCCGACTCAGGAGCAGCTTGGCTTTTCCAACGGTGACAAGCTTTTCACCCTGGATCAGCTGAATTCGCTCCGGGCTGCAGAAGCGCATAAAGAAATTGTCGGATTCGAAATCGACTGGAAGGTCAACGAAGACAATGTGGGAATGGGCATCGCATCCCGCAGCGAAGAGCTGGCGGCGAGTATGTTTCAATCAGTGAATGCCGTGTGTATTCTGATTTTTGGTCTCGTCTTCACCTCTCTCTGGAGTTTCCTCGGAGCGCGGGGTATCGAACCGCCGACGCCGGTGAAATTTGCCCTGGGACTGATTCAGCTGGGCCTCGGCTTCGGAGCGTTCTGGTACGGAGCCAGTACATGCGATTCCCGCGGAATGGTGGCCGCCGGCTGGCTTGTATTCGGATATGTCCTGCATACCACCGGAGAATTGTGTTTGTCCCCGGTTGGACTTGCCATGGTGACAAGGCTCTCCCCAAAAATTCTGGTGAGTACGGTGATGGGAGCATGGTTTTTGGCAACGGCGTTTTCACAGTATCTTGCAGCCATCATTTCGCAGTTCACAGGTGTCGAACATGGCGGCGGGGATGAAAACGTCATTCCGATACCCCTTGAGACAGTGCATGTCTACGGCGATGTATTTAAGCAGATCGCCATGGCTGCAACAGCGTGTGGGGTTGTCTGTCTGTTTATTTCGCCGCTGCTGATGAAATGGATGCACGCGGACGAACCGGAAGACTCCAGCGAACCGGCTGTCAGCGGACACTAACAACCATGAACGTCATTCCGGTAATTGATATTCGCAACGGAGTTGCCGTACACGCGGTATCCGGAGAACGCAGCGGCTATCAGACAATCAGGAGTCGCTTGACGTCCGACGCACAACCAGTCGAAGTTTTGAAAGCGCTGATGGCGAATTTCGTTTGCGGCGACTTTTACGTCGCAGATCTGGATGGAATCGAAGGACGCGGGCTCAATCACAGCACAATCACAGAAATGGTCCTCACCGGCGGGTCCCTGATCGTTGATGCAGGTGTGACGACAATTTCCGGGGCTGAGATTTTGCTGGAGACGGGTGTATCCAAAGTCGTCCTGCCTTCTGAATCTCTCCGTGATCTCTCAACACTGGAGATTCTGCTGAACCATTTGGATTCGGATAACTTAGTCTTCAGTATTGATCTCAGGCATGGAAATCTCCTGATCGAGGATCCTGCATGGCAGGGACGATCCCCGCTCGATCTGGCCCGCTTCGTAATTGACCTGGGCTTGCGAAAAATCATCGTCCTCGATCTGGCTGCGGTCGGTACTGGCAATGGCGTCCCGACGCTGCAGCTTTGTCGCGACATCAGGCACATGGCTCCTGAGGCGAATATCATTTCCGGCGGCGGAGTCGATTCCATTGCCTGCGTCCAATCCGCTGCGGACGCGGGACTGGACGGGCTGCTCATTGCCTCAGCACTGCACGACGGAAGATTAACTCCAGCCGCGTTGAAATCTCTGAACCATGGCCAATGCACTTCCCATTGACACAGTGCTTTCCGACTTGATCAAGGCTTTGCACCACTCAAACTCTGTCGTGCTGCGGGCTCCAGCCGGGGCAGGTAAAACGACGCGCGTTCCTCCCGCAATTCTCCAGTCCCTGCAGGGTGATGTGGGGCAGATCATCATGCTCGAACCACGCCGGATCGCAGCCCGAACAGCTGCCCGCCGCATGGCATTTGAACGCAGTGAACAGGTCGGCCGGACAGTTGGCTACCGTGTGCGTTTTGAAGAATCCGTGAGCCGGGATACGCGAATTCTCGTTGTTACCGAAGGTGTCCTCCTGCGACGTCTACAGGATGATCCTTTCCTCGACAACATCTCGGTTGTCGTCTTTGACGAATTTCATGAGCGACGGCTGGACAGCGATCTGGCCCTCGCCATGGTGCGGCGCGTGCAGCAGACGGTTCGGCCGGAACTAAAAATTGTCGTGATGTCGGCAACATTTGATCCTGTCCGAATCGCGCAATATCTCGGCGATTGCCCGATCGTCGAAAGCGAGGGGCGTCTGCATCCGGTGCGAATTGACTATCTCCGCAGCGTCGAACGGGTCTCTGTTCCGGTC
>JAGQQS010000664.1 GCA_020426105.1 Planctomycetaceae bacterium | reverse complement strand
GCGTCGCGGAGTAGCTTGCAAGTCGGCGGTCGACCGACGCGGGGTCGGTAGAGCCGTCAAGTCCCACATTTCTCCTTAAGTCCACGCCATTGGGCGGAGCGACGGGTGTACCGTACACCCGCCGCTCCGCCGACGGAATGCGATTTATCCTTCGCCAGCGTTAAAGTCGGCCCTGTTGCGTCTCCCATCGCAATACCGTTTCTCGCCAACTCCTATGGCCGGACGCGGGGCGTCGGCGTGGTTGAAGAGCGGTCGATGCCAACCGGAATGCGGAATCGCCTTAGCTCAATCTGTTCGCCTTCGAACAGCAGTTCCGCTGTGGATTCCGCGGTTCCGGTGCGGCGTGGCTTAACGACGAGTTCAAAGTCGAGATGTCCGTCGGGGGCGATTCTGGCAATTGGGGCAACCACTTCACGTTCCAGATCATCATCGTTTAGTGCATGGTGATCCAGCATTTCGTCCAGCGTCAGTCTCAAACGTACTCCATCGGCATTTGCGTTCCCGATGTTTGTGATTCGAAACATGACTGTCGTCCATTTGCCCACAGTCACCGTCGTTTCAGGGTCGGCTATCTCAAGTCGCAATCGGGGAGCTCGCGCAACGACTGGAGGCAGGTCTCTGGTCCGAGGCCTTGTCGGGAAGCGGTCTTCAGTGACGATCGTCCGCGTTGTGACTGCCGTGAGCGCTGAAACTTCTGTCTGCGTTTCAAAAATTGTGTCGCGACGCGCTTTCAGGTCCGGAGCAGGGATCACCGTGAAGCGCAGAACTCGTTCCTCCTGCGGCCGCAGGCCGTTGATGAGCCAGGTTAATGTCGCATCGTGCAGAACTCCTTCAGGGGCAGTGTCGCGCACACGTGTACCATAAGGCAAAAGCTCCCTCACCAGCAGACCATCAATATTGTCCTGCGCAAGATTCGTGATCATCAGCTGAATTGTGACTTCCCCGGTGCCTGACCGTAGCGGCGCCGATTTTTCGATGCGGAGATCCTGACCGGACACCTGAACTCCGGGAGTGACCCGAATCCGGGATTCCAAATTTCGCACAGCGGTGACCGGCGATTCAGGAACGTCCTCATCCCGCCTGTCGGAGTCATCAAATCCATGCGGCCGACTTACGCCAGCCCGCCAGCTGTCACGCAATAGCCGTCTGACGGCGCGATCGACAAACAGGATGTCGGGAAGGTCATTCGTGGGGCGTCCTTCGGTTCGGATCGTTTGTCCAACATCACGGCTGATCGTTTCGGAAGGGAGCCGCTCGAATCGAACGTCCAGATCAGCGAGCTCCAGCAAAGGACGGTCGGTGGGAGCGGCTGCGATCGAACCATCAATCGGTCTTCGCGGTCGGATCGGGGGGATCTGATACTCGGGGCGTTCGAAAACCAGATACCCGCCCCCCTTGGCCTGATCCACAAAATGTGAATCGTCAACATCGGCTTTTGCCAGCATGATCCCGCTGGCGATTTCCCGAGCCGGCTCGGCTGGCTTCACGCGTTCAATCTGATCCACAACGCCCCCCGCCTCCAGGGCTGCAACACTGTCGCGATGGTAAACGTCAGCGTCATGCGCGAGCCCTCCGCCCATCAGAAATCCCACAAGGATCAACCCGGCGGTCCCGGATACGGCAGTGACCACCCATGACAGATGGGCAACGATAAACTCGACCGAAACATCGAGGCCCTCACCAACGGTCCGGGCCATTAGTTCGATGAGTTTGCCAATGGGATTCAGCCAATTGCCTTCAAACAGCCCGGGAAAGCTGAGACGGTCGCCCCACAGCATGCCCAGAAACATCAGGCACGTCACCAGCATAAAAATGAAGAGTAAAACTGCAGTCATCCAACACGTCCTTGCCGTTGCGGACGGATCGCACTTTCAACGCCGATCAGGCTCAAACGAGCACCTTATCTCGTTTCAGATCGACCTCGCGGATCCTTCGCACAATAATGGTTGTTTAGCAAAGCTGCGGCAGGATGTGAATCTGAAACAACGATTCTGACTGCTTTTTTGGATGAGTTCTGAACGGAAACAGACATACGATTCGTCCGGGCAGAACCACAGTAAAGTCCTTCACGGGATCAAAAACGATAAAAACGGGTAAGAAGCTCATGCGACGACGGCAGGCTACGTCCAGCGCAGTTGAATGCCGAACCAGTTAGCCGAGGTTGCGGTACCTGCGTTCTTTTCTGCAGCGCGGCGTCGCAGAATCCAACGTCGGACGATTTCGGCATGTGTGCGTCAACATGCCATGCCCGTGGAAACTTCCAACTTCGAGATCAATGTAAACAACGAGAATGATGGCTGTTTGCCTGACCGGAACCGCATTTTAGCAATTTGTTGCCACTATTTTTCATGCCCTACGTCGCATTGGCACGGACATTGCTTTCGGCTCTCGTCGTCATCGGGACGCAAGTCATGGCCCGCCTTGCGTCACCACGACACGGGGCGGCCTGGGCAACCAGGCCGCTCTGCATTTTTTCAGAACTGCCGCTGATCAACACCATGGACTCAGAACTTGCGGGCAGTTTCCATTTTGCAGGCGTGCACTACTCCTCAACAACTTTGTTTGTCAACTTTGTCCGAGGACAATGTCAGAAGCCGCGAAGTGAACCACATCATGACGTACACCTTCTTCGCGCTTCAGAGCGTGTTTCGATTGAATTTCCAGTGAAATTAAACGATCCGACTGACATCTCTGGCATTCGCGACTCACGGCGGAAAGAATACCGTCCATCATTGTCAGGGACAGCGAGTGATTTGCGGCCGCTTTATGCCGTGTGTACATCGCAGAGTTTTGTCTGGCAGCAATTTGTCTGGCACTGGATAAGTTTGGGTCATGCGAGCGTACACCTACCAGTTGATTGGGGCTGAGATTTCGGCCACGGCCCGATACTGTGACCGATTCATTCAGGTGTCGCCTCTGGCCCATGATGACGGACTCCTGCTGAAATCTGTCGACAGCAGAGACAAGACCACCGTTGCTGATCCACAGAACATTCCAACGAACACTGCTCCGGACCAGCGAGATGCGTTACTGTTGAATGGAAATTTCAATTCATCCAGTGACATTCAGGCATTGCTGCAGCAGTTGCGATCTCGAATGAGTCGAGGCACCCGATTGTTTATCGTGCTCTACACTCCTTATGCGCAATGGATGTTTCGTCTGCTGACATTCTGGAAAATTCGCAGGGGAGCTCTGCCGACAACATTTGTTACCGAAACAGAATTGCGTTCGCTGCTGCGATTGTCCGGCATGGAAGTCGTGCGGATTCGTCCGGCCGTCTTTTTACCCGTGAAGATTCCGCTGATCAGTCGACTGATCAATGCCATTCTGCCTGTCCTGCCGGGTATCAGACGTCTGGCGCTGACATGGGTCGTCGTTGTCAGGGCTCTCCCGACTGTTGCCGGCACGCCTTCATTGTCAATCGTCATTCCTGCACGAAACGAACGAGGCAATCTGGAATCCGCACT
>JAGQQS010000663.1 GCA_020426105.1 Planctomycetaceae bacterium | reverse complement strand
CTCGGGAACGTCGAGCGCCATGAACGGCTCATCCTGAATACTCGAAAGCTGGAATGTCCGCGATAACGTCATCCACCTTACCAGTCGCCGCACATTGTAGTCAGAATTGACAAAGCTCTGCGTAAGATAGTTCAGGAGTTCCGGGTGACTCGCAGGATTATGTGGTCCGAGATCATCGATCGGATTTGTGAATCCGTAGCCAAAGACCTGAGCCCAGGTGCGGTTTACCATGGCCTGAGCCACCAGATGCCGGTTGTCCTCCGCAAGCAGTTTTACAAGTTCTGCTCGACGCGGCCGACTATCATCCGGAGACATTGCGTGTCCCGCGAATTCAGGCAATGTCGCTTTCTGCTGTCCACGAAGTGTTTCATAAAATGTCATGCCCGATGCTCCTGAATCTTTCAGCGACCAGACATGCAACGGGCTTCCATCAGCTCCCGTCAGCGTAAGCGATTTCCTTTCGGCTTGCTTAAAGAATGCGTTAAGCGACCAGAATTCGTCCTGATGTCGCTCTTTGACGAACGGGTGGCTATGGCATTGAGTACATTGTACCTGTTGCCCAAGGAATAGTCGTGCCGTCACAGCGGTGGCCGGTGTCGCCTGATCATTCAGGTGAGCCAACAGAAAATTGGTGGCGCCGTTTTGATCGCTGCGTCCCTCCGCAGCGATCAGATTTCCGACCGTTTCCATCCACGAACGGTTCTGCAGAAACTGGCGATTGAGAAAACTATAGAGTGCGTCTGCATCTACTTTTCGAGGGTTGGAGCGACCGATCAGCAGATTCATCCACGTGACGGACAGGTTTTCCGCAAAGCGTTCATCGGTCAGCAGAGTATCGATCAGTGCTGTGCGTTTCCGAGGCGACTGTTTATCCACAAACGCAGATACTTCAGACACGGTCGGTATTCGTCCGGTCAGTGTCAAATAGCAGCGGCGAACCCATTCGTAGTCATCGGCCGGTGCAGCAGCTTGTACACTGTTTTCGGCCCACCCCGCAGAAATCAGTCGATCAATTTCTGCAACAACGAATAGGTCGTCGACGATCGACGCGGTCAATGACCGAGCTTCTGTTACCTCATCAGTTGACGTCGCATCCGAGGACTGCGCCGCATCGGCGGCACGATCGAGGCCTGCCAGCTCCAGCGGCTTGAACGTCTCTGAAACGGAAGTCTCCGGAATATCCGGCGGAGTTTCGCGCGGGACGGGTAAAGAAGGAAGTGCATCAGTGCCTTGATCCGTCGCGCGAACAGCATCATTCGACGGCTTGCCCGAAACCACCCGGACGTCTGCGTCACGCCACATGAAAGTGCGGATCCCTGTAAATATCAGCAGCGTCACTGAGGCCAGCGCAAGAATCGGCATCCAGCGTCTCCTCCACCTCGCTGGCCGTGTCATGCCTCTGCCAGCCACTGCCAATGCATTGACTTCTTCCTCGGAGTTCCCGTTCAGCCGCGACCCTGCAATTAAACCGGCATCCCATGTAAGTTCACCGTGAAGCTGCACATACTGGAGAAACAATCGCTGCAGGGCGGGCTCAGACCGCATCAAAGTCTGAAGCTCGTCCACTTGAAGTTCAGAAATCTGCTGCTCGCACCATAGATGGCAAAGTTTTAGAAAATAGTCCTGTCGGCCGCTCATTGAACTCCCCCCGCTGCCATTTTGCGGCGAACGCATTCCAGCAGTACGCGCCGAATCCGGCCAACCGACTGGTAGACCGAATTCGCAGGCCGACCCAACTGATTTGCCACATCGTCTCCCGTCGCCCCCGCTGCATAGCGTCGACGAATTATTTCCTGATCCTGTGTTCTGAGCTGACTGATACAATGAGACAGTGCATCCCGGCGTAGTTCAAGATCATCAGATTGTTCTTCCAGACGAGTGGCCAACAGCGAAATAACATCATCGCCCAGCAGAAATACACGATGATGGCGCGACCTGCGAAATCTGAAGACTTCAAGTCGCGCAATCGCACGGCTCCAGGCCAGAAAATTTGTACCAGGCTCAAATTGCGTCCATTTGCTCAGCATCACGACATTGGTTTCCTGCAATACTTCTTCGGCATCTGCAGCAGCGGGAACAAGCGGGAGAATGTAGAGATACAGTGATCGCTGCACCTGCGTAAACGACCGTATAAATTCCTCAGTCGGAGCCTGCTGGTTTCCGGACGCGGCGGTTTTTAATTGTGGACCAGTCTCAGTCATAGAACACGAACCATTCGCGGTCGAGATGAAGATGCTATTCAGCCGATCAATTCCTGAATCGGTGTTCCACCATTCGCCAGTTTCATCGGCCGCCCGCGTTTTGAGGTATGAACGGTATTAATCGGGATCCCCATTGCCAGAGCAACAGTCGCCCAGATTTCTTCGGGACGATACGCCTTGCTGCCGTCCGCAATCTGAAGGCCATCTTTGTCAGTGGCGCCGATTACCTGGCCATTTTTCAACCCGCCGCCTCCCAGCATTACACTCCACGACGCGGCCCAATGGTCGCGACCGACATCTTTGTTGATCCGTGGCGTGCGGCCGAATTCCCCCATCCACACCAGGACCGTATTATCCAGCATTCCGCGCTGCTTCAAATCTTTCGTGATGGCGGCGATTCCCTGGTCCAGCGGAGGCAGCCGCTGCGTCCGCAAGGCATCAAAGACTCCCGCGTGCAGATCCCACCCCCCCATATTCACTTCAACAAACGGGACACCCACCTGCACCAGACGGCGGGCCATCAGTAATCCCTGTCCGAAACCATTTCGTCCGTACGCATCTTTTGTCGCTTCAGACTCCGCTTCAAGCTGTAAGCTAACTTCCGTTTTGTTGACATCAAAAGCTGCCATCTGTTTCGACGTCATCAAATTAACGGCATTGTGGTAAACATCCTTGTGAGCTTTCGGCAGTTCACCGCGACGTGATGCCATAAAGCCTGATTCGATCTCTTCCAGCATCGTCAATCGATCTTTTAAACGGCGAGTGCCTTCCTCTGTCGGTGCATTTCGAATTCGCCCAGTGTTGTCCACCACAAACGGCGCATAAGTCATGCCCAGAAAACCAGCCTGCCCCGCTCCCCCATCAATGGATACAAAGGCTGGAATTTCCAGCGCCTTACGTGTTTTTCCCAGTTCATAACTGACCACCGATCCAAACGTTGGATGAACCACGGTGGGATTGGGCACATATGCCGTTTGCATGTAATAACGACCACGACCATGGTCCGCTTCACGCGTGCTCATCGATCTTATCAGGGATAAGTCGTTAAATATTTTCGCCGTCTCAGGCATCAACTCAGAAATCTGCACCCCTGGTACAGCTGTGTCGATCGGCTTGAATTCACCTCCGTTTTTAGAATCCGGCTTCAGGTCCCAGATATCAATTGTCGGTGGACCTCCCCCCATCCACATCAGAATACAGGACTTTTGTTTTGACCTGACAACCTCCGCATTCGCCTGCACATGCGACAGGAAATTTAATGCGGGAACGGTCGCTGCAGCAGTTGTTAAATGCTCTACGAAGTGACGACGATTCATTCCGTAGTTATGCCACGCTGACATGCGGTTGCGCCTTGATGAAAGTTATTGATCGCTTCAGACATTATTCATAAAAGTAAAACGGGACCAGTGACACGATTCAATCCACCAGCATCAATTCGATTGGATTGAGCCCCCCGCTTCCCGTGTGGGTAATCCGACTGCGAGTCAGTGAATCAACACGAACTCATTCGAATTTAACAGCGCCCAGAACAAATCCTGCCAGGCATTCAGATTGTTGCCCCCGTATCTGTTTGCGGCCAGCATTTTCTGCAATTTGCTGATCTCCTGCCGAGTGGGAAACCGGCTGAGCGACGCCAGATACAACTCCTGAATTTTTTTGGTGTCCGGCCCCGGTTTGCTCATTGCTTCGAACAGAAAACTGCCACGTTCGATACTGCAGGCCTTTTCCATCAACTCACTGTTCATCATCATCAATGCCTGCGGAATCGTCCCGTTGAACGTGGTAGATTCGTCGTTTTCATCGTTTTCGAAGGCGACAATGAACTGCTGCATCCATTTCTGCCGCTGCTCCTCCTGCGCATTCCAGCCACTGCGTCCCGACTGGTGCGCGTTGCTGGCCAGAATCAGGGAATCGTACATCTGTTCCGCCGTCATTGATTTCAGGTACATGTGGCTGAAGAGCGGCATTTCGCCCGCCGCCGGATCATCGCTGACATTTCTACCACCGTACTGGCTGCCAAGGCCATATGCTTCAGTTGCACAGATCGTGCGAATCAATTGCTGAATGTCATAGCCACTCGCCACGAATTCACGGGATAAACGATCCAGTAACTCAGGATGACTGACAGGGTTATGTGGTCCCATGTCATCCACGGGCCGCGTAAATCCGTAGCCGAAGAAATGCGCCCACATGCGGTTGACCATCGCCTGCGCGATATGAGGCGCTTCGCCTTCCGCTGCTGCCGTGAGCAATTTTCCGAATTCGGATCGCCGATCTGTGTCGGCTCCCGGATCGACGTCGTGCCCTGCAAATCGCGGAAAGGCCACCTCCATCAGCCCGCTGCGTTTTTCGTAATACACCGGACCGGAAAAATCCTGCCAGACCACTTCCGAATAATCATCGACCTGCCGCCCGCTCACCGGGTCCAGCCTGCGGTGATCGATCTTGCGCACCTGACGAAAAAAACTGTTGTACTCCCAAAACTGATTCTGCTGCCATTTATTGAACGGATGATTGTGGCACTGCGTGCACTGGACCTGCAGTCCCAGAAACAGCCGCGCCGTCATCGCTGTCAACTGAACGCCTTCGTCCTGATTCTGCATCTGCGCCAACGTGTAATTCACGGCACCATTTTCTTCATAGTGGCCGGATGCTGTCACCAGATCCACAACGACTTCATTCCAGGGGCGATTTTTGGCAAATGCTTCGCGATAGAATTTTTCCATGCCAACTCGGCTGACGCGTCGAGGTGTCGCACGACCGATGCTGTAATTCGTCCAGATGGTCGTAAAATTGCGAACGTAATCTGCATCGCCCAGTAGGGTGTCTACCAGCACGATCCGCTTGCGCGCACCTTTGTCTTCCAAAAACGACCGTACTTCTGCAAGCGCCGGAATACGACCACAGAGATCCAAATAAACGCGGCGGACCCATTCCTCGTCTGACGCTGGTGCTGACGGTTCGATCTCATTGTCAGTCCACGCCTGACGAAGCTGTTGATTGACAAAATCAACCAAGCCTCCGGCAGGAGCCACCGTTTCATCTCCCGCATGATTTCGCCCACCTGGCTTCGAGGCCGTTTTTGACTCAATCGCCCAGGAATGAACGGGCATACACGAAATGACGCAGAGCAGGATCAATCCTGGTCCGCAGACGTGCCCTATTCTTCGAATCTTCACTGCGGTTCCCTTCACTGGCCCGGTCACTCCTGCAATGCTGCCAACCCCCAAAAACACGTATCTACAAGGCACAACACAGGAATCCCATATGGATGTTCGCGGGTTTCCTGCGAAATTCCAGCGGATTCCGGGACTTCCGTGGTTTCGATCGAGAAACTGCGACGAGTTGACACTTTCACGACCACGCATGAGGATTTTTTGCCACAAACCAGGAACCCGTCAGAAAGTCTGCACGCGTCCAGCTTTCGTCAGGGGTTCTTTTTCACTTGCCCGCAAAAACAGCCAACAGTTCGATTTTTGTGATAAGTTCAGCTGTGACTTCCATCTTCGACAAAACGAATACCCCACCATTCGGATCGCACTCGTGTGAGTCTTCCTGTTTCGTATAGTCCGTCTGGCGGGAACCCGATTTTCCGCGCTCACGTCCGCCGCCCGCCTGATTCCGATCAACGATAGACCGTTTTGTTTCAGTACCTCCGTTTTGAAAGTTTCTGCCGTGCAACGACCACATGGACATGCTGCTCCCCTGCCTGAACCCACTGTTGTAATGGCCGAAGGCTGGCACTGTCTTCACATCTATTATCGCATCAATCAGGCGGCCCTGACGATGCTGTCTGTGGCTGATCGGGATTTCGGTCGATCCGAGGTCATTGATATTCTGAATCCCAACGGTGACTATGTCCCACAGCGGATGCAGGTTTCCGTTGTGTCAGGTCATCGAGCAGACCTGGGTCTGATGATGATGGACCCGGATCCGCTCAAAATTGATGCGATCACGCAACGGCTTCG
>JAGQQS010000662.1 GCA_020426105.1 Planctomycetaceae bacterium | reverse complement strand
CCGAAAGTACCATTCCGCTGAACAAGCCCCCAATGCAGCGGCCTCCGAGAAAAGCACTGGTTGGCAAACGGGTGCTCGTGGTGGATCAGGATTCAGCCGCCCGCGATGAAGCCCACAATCTGCTGGGGCAGATGGGGTGTGAAGTGGAAGCCGTGCAGAATGCGACAGAAGGGTGCGCGATGCTGCGGAATTATCATTATGATGTCGTGCTGACAGACATTCGGCTGGCGGATGCCAACGGATACGAATGTTTCCGTCGACTTCGCGAAATTAACAGTCATGTGCCCATTATTATGATGACGGGGTTTGGTTACGATGCCTCACATTCCATCGTGAAAGCACGACAGGAAGGTTTGAAAGCGGTGTTGTATAAGCCATTTCGCCGCGCTCAGATGCTGGACGAAGTGGAAAAAGCGGTGACGACGCCGGGGCCCGGTTAGAACACTGGATCAACATGTTTCGAAATCCTCAGATTTCAACACACGCGCTTGCTGCATTCAGCCGGTCCATGGCCCGAATGCTGGAGGCCGGGGTCGATGTTCGCAAATCGCTGCAGACATCGTCGCAACAGTCCCGGGATTCGCGACTGGCCGCCAGCGTGCAACGCCTGCAGAAGTCCATTGCGAGCGGTTCAACAATGGCCGAATCAATCGACAAAGAGGGCGAATTGTATCCTCCCCTGTTTCGCGATCTCGTGAATGTCGGAGAACTCACCGGGACGGCGCCGGAAGTCTTCACGTCGCTGGCGAAATACTACGACGCCAGGATCCAGCAGGTTCGCGATTTCCGCTCGCAGATTGCGTGGCCGGTCATTCAGTTAATCGCAGCCGTGGCGATCGTCGGACTGCTGATATTTATTCTCGGCATCCTCCCGCCCGGAAAGGACGGAAAACCATTTGACGTGCTGGGCCTGGGACTCTACGGGTCGTCGGGGACCGGTACATGGTTTCTAAGCTGGCTGGCGGCCGCAGTGCTCGGCTTTTTCCTCTGGAAGATTGCGTCCCATAATACGGCAGGTCAGATGGCGCTGCATCCTGTTCTGCTGCAGATCCCGGTGATCGGCAAATGTATGCAGTCCTTTGCCATCTCGCGATTCTCCTGGTGTTTTGCGCTGACACAGCAGGCCGGGATGGAAATTCGCCCATCGCTTGAGTGCAGTCTGAAGGCGACATCCAACGGAGCCTTCATCGCCGCCGAACCTCTGATTTGGCAGGAACTCAAAGAGGGCGAAACGATGACCGACGCCCTGACGGCATCGCGACTTTTTCCCACCGACTATCTGCAGGTGGTGGCGACGGCAGAAGAAACAGGCACAATTCCGGAACAGCTTGATCGGTTGAGCCATCTCTTTGATGAAGAAGCCCGCCGGGCGATGAGTCGCCTGACGACTCTGCTCAGTGGCACCATCTGGCTGTGTGTTACGGGACTGATTGTCTTCTTTATCTTCAGGATTGCGATGCTGTACGTTGGCACGATCAACGACGCGGCAGGGATGGCGAACTGACGATACTGCTGACATCAACCAACCCACATGCTACCCTTCCTCCGGTATGCGCGGATGTCAAGGAACTCGGGCAGGAATTCAATGGCTTTCGAACCGGATAAGCGACAGTTTTCGGCGGCGATGCCGGATCAATCGGACAGCACAGATCCAGATGGTCCTCTGGATATACATCGCAAAGATGTCCGTACGGGGGACGTCGGCCAGACTTTCGATTCCGGTGAAGGCAGGATTTTTCCGTGTGAATCCTGTGGATCTGATCTGGAATTTAATATCGGCGAACAGGCGATGAAATGTCCGTACTGCGGGCATGTGAAGCAGATCGAACGACGGCCGGACGAGGAACTGCGGGAACAGGATTTTCACGCCATGCTGGAACGAATCCGGCAGTGGCGTGACAAGGCTCAGACAAAAAAACTCGAAACTGACACGGACGCGGCTGCTGCGGAATCGGTCCATCGCGAGCTGCGTTGTGATTCCTGTGGTGGTAACGTTGAATTTTATGGCACGCTGACCAGTACCCATTGCCCCTATTGTGGTTCACCGATTCAGCTGGAAAAAGCCCACAAGAGTGCCGAGCATCGAATTCCGGTGGACGGCGTACTGCCGTTTCAGATCGATCGCGACCATGCCAGGCAGAATCTGGCGCAGTGGGTCCGTTCCCGCTGGTTTGCTCCCGGCAGATTTCACCAAAGCGGAGCCGACGGGAAATTCAACGGCGTTTATCTGTCGTATTTTACATTTGATTCCATGACATCGACAGCCTATCACGGACAACGTGGAGAATATTATTACGTCACAGTCGGAACCGGAAAGAATCGCCGCACGGAACGCCGGACGCGCTGGTATCCGGCCAACGGCAGTTTTCAGAAGTTCTTTGACGACGTGCTGGTTCTCGCGAATACCGGGTTGCGTCGCGATTTTATGCTGGAGCTGGAACCCTGGCCGCTGCTCAAAGTCGTCCCGTTCGATCAGCAGATGCTTGCCGGACTTATGGCACGGACCTACGACATCGAGCTTGACGATTGCTTCGCTGAGGGCAAGCAACGCATCGACACTGCGATTCAGGCAGAAGTCCGTCAACGCATCGGCGGTGATACCCAGGTCGTGAATGCCGTCAACAGTCGGTACGATGCAATCACATACAAACATCTGCTCCTGCCCGTTTGGCTGCTGGCGTATAAGTTCAATGACAGGACTTTTCAGGTTTTCATCAACGCCGCAACCGGTGAAGTGCAGGGCGAACGCCCCTACAGCGTCTGGAAAATTTGCTTCGCGGTACTGCTGGCAATTGCCCTCGCAACAGGAATCTATGCCGCAACACAGGAACGCAGTCAGCCGAATTCTCACACATCACCGGTTCCTCCAATCGAGCTGCCCGCCGAGCAACCGGAATAACGTTCTGCATTCCGCAGTCACTTGCTGCCAGCGATCCGGGAAATGATCCGATCTTCAAACGGCAGGCTCCCGCGGCCTCAGAAGAATGGCCAGTCACCAATCGTGTCCAGCACCCGTTGGGCGATTGGTGCCCGTTCCCTTTTTCTGAGGCTGGACACGTCACTGGTTTTGTGGCTCTGAATTCTTTGGAATGAATCGAGCGACAGGGTATTCGGCTGCGTATGAAATCACAAACCGTCCGTTCTGGGTGGGATAAATGATTTCGTCCCTGAGGTCGAAATCGCTGAGCCCATTCCGACGGAGTGGGTGCGCGCCATTCTGTTTGAGATATTTTCCCGCCACCTGCAGCACGATCTCGGTCCGGTTTCCCAAAGCATGGCCGGAACCCGTGAACACCTTACCATCCAGATCTGCCTGACCTATAAAACGGGCCTCCACATCAAGGTTCGCGGCCTGCAGATTGGTCACCAGTTCTTCTGCGTCGGCAAACGGACATGTGGTGTCATCTCTGCCGTGCACGATGATAATTTTCCCGCTGGCAGACAGAGATTTCATCCGGGCCAAATGTTCCGGATTCCCCACAAATCTGATGGACTGGTCGTCAGGCGACAGATAATTGATATTCTTCGGATCGCGACTCCAGCGCGCGTTCAAGTCACTGCCGCCGGGCAGATCAAAGGCGATATCATCGCTCAGTTTTTTCATGCCGCAGATATCGATCACGCACGCGAACGTCCGCGGAGCGAACTTTCGCGCCATGAGTGTCACGTTGCCGCCTCCTGAACCGCCCGTGCAAAATATGCGACCATCATCGTATCGCACCGACCTTTGCCGCAGCCCTGTTCGCACATATGCCAGCGCCCGCAGCGCATCCAGCGCCTGAAGGTACCCACAATCATAGGGCTCTGATGAGTCGATCGAATCGGTTTTCCCGCTCTGCAGATAATTTACGCAGACGGCGACCACGTTTAATTGATCGGCAAGTACTTTCGGGTCTGCTGTTCCAGCGCAGTCTTCACCTCCCCAGTTGTGAAGTGTCAGCATGATGCCTGTGTGCTCATTGACATTGGCACACGCGCCATTCGGAAAGTGTACAGAAATTTTTGCGAACCGCGGACCGGGCCGCTGCGGCCATGATTGAACCGGGATCAGCAAACTGCCATCTTCCAGCGGCAGCTCATTGTCAACTTCCTGTGCCGTTTCTTCCTGATCGACAACACAGCAAAGCGTTCCGCCGAGAGCACTCCGATCACCCTTGCTTCCGGATCGCGTGGCGTCAGAAAATTGCCGAGCGTTCGCTACAGAAACATGCATATCCGTCAGGCAATTTCGATGCGAAAGAGCAAACGACGCTGCCAGCAGCAGAAGTGCGGCATGCTGGGGGGACAATTTTGTAAAAAGTGTTTTCAACCCCGGCTGTTCGGTGCTGGTTGCGCAAAAATTCGTGCTCATTCTGAATCCTTCTGAAAACCAGAAATTTGTGGATCAACTCGCGTGGCAGGCCCTACGGAGATCGTGCAGCTTTGAAGCA
>JAGQQS010000661.1 GCA_020426105.1 Planctomycetaceae bacterium | reverse complement strand
GATTTTTCGAAATACTCTCGGCTTCCCTCCCTTCCGACGGTCGCCATTGAAGCTGTGAAGTTGTTTCATGATCCGAACAGTTCGAATGAAGAACTTGTTGCAGTTATTCGTAATGATCCGGCGATTGTCGTGCGGCTGCTTAAAGCCGCCAATTCTGCGCGGTATGGCAGTCGCAGTGAAGTCACAGACCTGAAGCGTGCGGTAACGATGCTTGGCCGGGCGACGACGGCATCGCTGGTCCTGAGCTTCTCACTGGCCAGGCAATCGATGGAAAGCTCGGATTATCTGGAGTACTTCCGAAGATTCTGGTTGCGTAGTTTTGTGCAGGCGACAGCCGCGGAGGTTCTGGCGTCAAAATTCGGATCACCGGCATTTCGCGGCGAATGCTACACCACAAATCTGCTGTCCGGACTGGGAAAATTAGCGCTGCTCCGTGCGGAGCCTGAAAAATATGTGCAGATCCTGAAATCAGCGGCGTCTAAAAACGCGCCTCTCTCACGCATCGAAAAAGAGGCCCTGGGTTTTACGCATTGCACACTGGCGTCCGCGCTCCTCAAACAGATGGGCCTTCCCGAGCGTTGTCACAATGCAATTCGAGCCCTCAGCGATCCGGAGGTCATGGATTCTGAGGCAGACAGAGAAATCAGTCCGCTGATTCAGGTCACGCGAATTGCGGATGCGACGGCGAGCCTGATATGTGATGAAATACCGGCTGTCGCTGTCTTTGCCCTGCGAGAAGCCATTGAAGAAATTGAACTGACACACGGCTTTTCCGCGGAAGAACTTATCGATCAGGTCAAAGACCGACTGGATGCCTCCAGCGAAATGTTCGACATCGATCCTCCTAAAATGCCGGCCGCTGGTGATGTGCTGCAGGATGCGCTGGATCAACTGTCGCGATATGCCATGATGGCCAACGATGAACTGCAAAATGATGCAGTGCCGGCTGAACTCCTCGAAGAAAATGGCCGGCTTAAACGCCGCGTGGAGGATTTGCTGCAGGTCTCACGATTTGATGCGCTTACCGGCGTTTGCAATCGGGCGTTTTTTATGCAACGTCTGCACGAGCAGATCTCGCTGCATCGCGTCCGCAATCAACCGGTGGGAATTGCCGTCATCGATGTGGATCACTTTAAAAAGGTAAATGACAGTTTTGGTCACCAGGCCGGCGATGCCGCACTTAAGGTCATTGCTGAAACACTGAAGACCACCATGCGTGAAACGGACGTTGTGGGCCGCTATGGGGGTGAAGAATTCGTTGTGCTCCTGGAAGACGCCAGCCCGGAGGGCCTCAAGATTGTAGGTGAAAAAATTCGATCCAGGATCGAAGAATCGATTGTCCGATTTGAAGGCAAAGAGATTCCCGTTACCGCCAGCATCGGGCTGGCGGAAGGTATCGTACATGGCTCCGATGAAGAGTTCGGAGCGCAGTTGTTCGCGCTGGCGGATGCTGCCATGTACCGGGCCAAAAAATCCGGACGAAATTGTTGCGTCGTGGAGACAACGTCACCCGAGCATCCGGTCTCTCCCGCTCGTGAACTGTGTTTGGCAGCCACCAGCAGTGAGTATCCGCCGTCCGGTCTGAGTTCGGTCTAACGCGCCCGTTTGAGGACAACAATCAGTGCACCTCGATTCCTGTCCTCATGTCCGAATTCCAGAATCAGCCCGCGGGACCGCATTTGCTGAAGTTCCACGACCGCAGCCTTGTGGATCCGATCACCGCCGACAATCACGCGCAAAAACTGGGTGCTCATTTGTTCATGCGCGGCAATGGCTGCCCTGAGCTGTTCGATTGCTTCGTGAATGCGCTGCTTGCGGTGCGCAATATCAATCGTGGCCATGGATCCATCGGTCTGACCTGCAATTTGTGAGTCGCATTTGGGACAGATGTGATCGGCTGCTGCTACCGCAAAACCGCAATTTAAACATCGTCGTGCCATGGCACAGCCCGTTCGTTGCATGTACGGGAAACGATTGCAGACAGGTTGCCGGAACGCCAATCAGGAGGAATTATTCCCTCCAGTACCAGACCGGGATGACATCACCATCGTTGTACTGGCCGTGGGTCGGTGACATCAGCGCCATTCCATTGGCTTCTACCGTTGCCTTCAGGTCGGATGATCCGTTCCATGCGACGGGACGTACTACCAGCTGTCCGTCAGATATCGAAATTTCTGCGGGCTGGTAGACAGGCCTGTTGCCTTTCACCAGGAATGGACGGATCAGACGCGCCGTGAGACAGGGCGAAGGCGGCTGCTCGATCCCCGAGATCTTTCGGAGCGCAGATCGGACAAAGAGTTCGAAGCAGACGAGGCTGCTCACAGGATTCCCCGGCAGACCAAACACTAGAGTCTTCCGGTGTTTTGCCTGAAGGGTCCCGAACCACAATGGCTTTCCCGGTTTCATATCGACGCCATGAAATATGCATTGAACTCCGGCAGACGACAACACCCGAGGAACCAGGTCAAGTGTACCCGCTGACACTCCGCCACTCAGCAACAACACATCGTGCTGAAGACCCCGCAGAATCTGTTGTTTCAAATCGTCAACGTTATCCTGAGCTACCCCCAGGGCCACCGGAACGGCCAGGCTGGACATCGCCTGTGCGAGAAGCATTGGCTCGTTGGAATTGCGAATCGCTCCGGCACGCAGCGGCGCATCAAAAGCCACCAGTTCGTCACCCGTGGCCAATACCGCGACTGTGGGACGCACACAAACTTTGATGTGAGCCTGTCCGAATTCTGCTAAGGCGGCGATATGCTGTGGCTGGAGTCGCGTGCCGGCATTCAGGAGCGGCGTCCCGCGTTGTGCGGCTCCCCCCTGACGCATCAAATTGGCTTCGGCGAATATCTCCGCACGGGGTATCGCGACCGACTGCGGTGTCGACTCGTCAAACTGACACCGCTCGACCGGCACAACACAATCGCAATCGGCTGGCAGGAGCGCGCCGGTCATGATCCGCACGGCGGTTGTCGCCGTCACGCGATTCGCAGGTACTCTGCCAGCGGTGACTGTTTCCGTGACAGAAAAATCAATGATTTCGCAATCATTCACGAGTGCTGAAGTCGTGACCGCAAAACCGTCCATCAGGGCCTTGTCGAACGGCGGAGAATCATGAGGAGTCGCAATATCGGCCGCCAGAACTCGGGACAACGCTGTGGTCAGTGAGACCGTTTCATGGACACCCGGCATTGCCTCTGCCAGAACCAACGCCAGCGCGTCATTCACAGACAACATAGCAGGTGCCTTTCCTGCAAATCAGTTGGCGGCGACACTGTCGGCCCGCGAAGACTGCTGAGCATAGCGCCCAGGACTGGCTTTAAAGGCCAGATAGTTTTCCCGTGTGGCGAACATGTAGAAGCGTCCTTCATGTTCCGTGAGGAATCGGCCTTCCACAGCACTCTGCGTCTGTACAAAATGTACCGGGTCGCATCCTCCAAACGCGATGGCGTATCGCTCAGGATTTGCATTGAACTCCTGCTCCGCCTCGTCGCTTGCAAAATAATAGATCCGTCCGCGATAGGTGGACGTGAACTGAGGATCCGGCTTCAACTGCTGGCCGTGGGCCAGGCCGACAATGCACAGATTGGAGAGGCGTGAGATGGGCGTGACTGTCGTCAGTGTCGGCAGTCGGCCAGGTATTGAAGCACTGTCCGGCATCGGGACAGAATCTTCATACGTCTTCGGGGGAAGAGCTTCGCCGCCTGATTTTCCTTCGTCGTCGTCTCCGCCGACTTCTTCGTAAGCAGGTGGACCCGGCTCTTCACCCGTCTCGCCGTAGTATGGTTTGTAGTTACACGGAACACCGCAGGCCTTGATTGCCTCGACTGCCATTTCGCGAACACGGAGTGACGGTTCGTAGCAGCATGCGTCTTCTTTCATTTCATAAGCCGTCTTCGCAAGCGTATTCAGGGTCTTCGCGTCGCAGCAACTGCGGCAATGACAAGCTGGCTCCTGAGGCTTTGTCCGCTCACCACGCAAACGCTTACCTGCGTTTGCCGTCGTATTACAGCACTGCTGCCAGAGCGAATCTTCGCAACCGCCTGACTGACAGCTTTGGCAGCTGCCAGACTGTCCGTTCGAGCCGTTCTTTCGTGTGCCATCCTTCCCTGCATTTGGATTGCAGGAATGACGGGCCAGCATGTCACGCAGCCCTTTGGCGGCTTCGTAACGAACTTCTTCCCACTTTTCTTCTTCCGGATTCAGCAGACTCAGAAGCATCTCTTTGGCTTCCGGGAACTGCGTACAGTCCAGATCTTTGAGATAACGAATCGCGCGTTTCCGGTTAGGGATGTCCAGTTCCCGAGCTCTAATCTTGGAAGATAAACCCTTCACTTCACTTTCCGGTGACATATGAAATGGTTTCTTCAGCAGCGGGTCCTTCTTGAATCGCCGCAGATATTCTCCCCATGGAGGAGCCCCTGCGTCCTGACAGAATGCTGCCGGGGAGACAGTGCAGAACACTGCCAGACAAACGAACAAAAGCGTGCCTGTTTTGTGGTGTACCCGGCTGGACATCGCCGCAACCTCCCTGCTGGACAAAAATCATGGACCTAAAGAAATATCGGCCGTCAGTGGCCGCTATTTGTATCTCGGTGCGGAATCTCGCCGCACTTTTTTTTGACTCACATCAGTTGCAACGAATCCGGAGTTTGGGCAATTCTGGAATTTTGTAACTGAGTACTCGCGGTGTTCCAGTCGC
>JAGQQS010000660.1 GCA_020426105.1 Planctomycetaceae bacterium | reverse complement strand
ATCGTTTTACCGTTGATTCCCGGGCCGCGGCTCATCAGGTCGCCACTCAGGGATTTGCAGATCCGGACACCGAAATCTCCCAGGGCACTTTCGAACTGCGTCAGGGCAATGGAGATGTGACGACCATTACCATTGACGAGTCGAACAATTCATTGAGCGGCCTGGCGGATGCCATCAATGCTGTCAAAGGCAGTGTGACGGCAAATGTGATCAAGGATTCTTCGGGCGGCAGCTCCCCCTACAGGCTTTTGCTCACTTCATCAAAAACAGGTGTCGAGAACAGTATCTCTCTCACGAACAATCTGGCGGCCAGCAGTGGCAACGCTGTGCGCCCCGAAGTCAACTTCGATACACCGGTTCAGGCGGCGACGGATGCAAAAATCACATTCGGCAGCGGCGGCGGTGCTATCTCCACGACCAGTTCCACGAATCACTTCGAAGATGTCGTCCGCGGTGTCAGTTTTGATCTCCTGAATCCCGATGTGGGGCAGGAAGTCACGCTCACAGTCGGCCGGGATACCGCAACAGCCGTTGAGAACGTGCAGTCGTTTGTAAGTTCATTCAACGACACGATTCAGTTTATCAACGATCAGTCTCGCTTCATTTCCGCATCAGCCGGTGGTGGTCCGCTGCTTGGTGACCGCAATGTACAGACCATCAAGCAGAAACTGTATGCCGCTGTGCTCGATGTCGTACCAGGTGCAAACCAATCTGCCAATCGACTGTCATCAATCGGCATTACGATCGGCAATTCAGGAACGCTCATACTTGATTCGTCAAAACTGCAGAATATCCTGAATGGCCAGACTGAGGGCGTGACGGCCACGGATGTGAAACGGCTGTTTGCGATCGACGGGACAAGCGATAATCCCGGCGTCACCTTTGTCTCAGGCAGCGTCAAAACGGTGGCGTCCTCAACGCCCATCGAAGTTAAAATTACTCAACCTGCAGAACAGGCGGCTGTCACATCAGAGAACGCTGTCGCGAGTTCCATCGTGATTGATGGTACTAACAATTCTTTGACGCTCAACATCAGTGGCGCCGATGCCACCGTCACGCTGGCGGCCGGGACATACACCCGGCAGGGATTAGCGGATCTGCTGGAAACGACACTGAATAGTGCGACGCCCCTCAGTGGCCGCAGTGTATCGGTCGGGCTTGATGGCTCAAATCTGACAATCACAACGGCGAGTTACGGCAGCACAACGAATATCAACCTCATCTCCGGAACGGCACTGTCAGACCTCGGTTTTACGGCTGGCCAGACGGCAACTGGTAAGGATGTTCGCGGAAGTTACGTGGTGAACGGCACGACTGAAGCGACAACCGGTCGTGGCCAGATCCTGTCTGGAAATGCATTAAATGAAAATACCGACGGGCTGCTGACGCGTGTCACGCTGACGACGGCCAGTGAATTAACACCGGCCACCGCTCAATTGACGGTGTCACGTGGAGTGGGAGCAGGCCTCGGAAAGCTGCTGGACAGCATCGTCTCATCGTCCACCGGCCTGGCTGCCAACACGAACACTGGATATGCCAACCAATTGACGGATCTGCAGAAAAGTATGGATCGCCAGCAGGCAATATTTGACTCGCAGCAGACTCGACTCAAAGCTCAGTTCGCAGCACTGGAATCAGCGATCAGTTCCCTGCAAAGTACGGGCAATTATGTTACTCAGCAGCTGAGCAGCTTAAGTACGCTGAGCAAGTAAGAATTGTTGCACACTGTTCGGCAATTATCCGATAACGACCAGCAGCGTCGGCCGATATTGCAGTTCGGGCAACGCGTTCTGCTGTTAATTCTGTTTCCCATCCCGCAATCGGTCGTCATATGAATCCTTACAGCAAGTACAAGCAGGCCAGTTCGCTGTCCTGGACACGAATCGACATGCTGCTGGTCGTCTATGATCAGACCGTATTCGCACTGGATGAAGGCCAGCGACTCCTCGCGGAAAAACGCACCAGTGAACTTCCCGGTGTCCGATTGAAGGCAATGCGAGCTCTCGTTGCGATCGTGGATGGACTCGATCTCGCACAGCCCGGATTGCCTGTGCAGATTCTTCGGCTGGTTGAATTCTCGCTTGAACAAATCAAATCTGATTCTGCGGATGCCTGGCGTGCCGCCTCCAATGTGATAGGGAAACTCCGCGAAGGCTTCCTGGAAATCCAGGAACAGGCACGAGTCGATGAATATGAGGGTCGCATTCCCGCCCTGAACGCCGTCGGTTAGCCGATTCCCGCAAATCATTACTGGTCGGGCAGGCCATCGCGTTCACGCGTTCAGAGGTGTGTTCTGCGTATTTATGACCGCCCGCTGAGATCAGGACTGGATTCCCGGTTGTCTGCAATTCCGGGAATTACCGAAGAATCTATAATGATTTCGAGTTTGCTCATGACTTTGGGGTTTTCACTTCGCTTATGGGCAGCCATTTGGCGTACAACCAGCGATCGTATCGCTTCTGTCACGCACCTGTGAGTTTCGACTGATGCTGGCGTTTCTGTTTGCAGGATTTTTAACTTCCGCTGTGCTGTCCTGCGCCATCACGCCCGTCATCCGCCGGTTTGCTGCGGTGCTTGGACTTGTCGACTATCCCGGCCACCGAAAAGTACACGTGCAGCCAACTCCACGCGGAGGCGGGATTGCCATTTTTCTTGGTTTTGCGATACCCGTCGTGACCATCATCATGGCGTGTCTGATGAGCGGATCAGGTTACCTCGCCGGGATCGATGCGGTTGTTGAGGCGATTCAGGAGACACCCGATCGACTGACTCAATTCGTGGCCATTGGGATTGGGGCGTGCGTCCTGTTTATGACCGGATTGGCCGACGATCGCTGGAATCTGTCGTGGAAATTTCGACTGGGACTGCAGTTGACCGTGGCCATTGGTGTCGTTGCATCCGGCGTGCGGGCGACCGTGTTCGTCAGTCAGCCGTGGTTTGGATTTCTGGCGACGGTTCTGTGGATCCTCGTGCTGACGAATGCCATGAATTTTCTGGACAATATGGACGCACTGTCCGCCGGAATCGGCGTGATCGCGTCTTTAATTTTTGCTGCCATCCTGATTGTTATGGTCAGAAATCCTGCATGGTCCGTCGCTGTTCCACTGCTGCTGCTGGCTGGTTCACTGATCGGATTCCTCGTCTGGAACCGGCCCCCGGCGAGCATCTTTATGGGAGATTGTGGAAGTAATCTGATCGGCTTTCTCCTCGCAACGCTGACAGTTATGGGAACATTCTACGAAAGCAGCGGCAGTAAACATGTGATGCTGGCTCCCTTGTGCGTGATGGCCGTACCCTTATACGATTTCTGTTCCGTGATTCTGATTCGGCTCAGTCAGCGGCGAAGTCCCTTTCATGGCGATAAAAGCCATTTCTCGCACAGACTCGTTGAATTGGGGATGCAACCCGCCAATGCCGTGCTCACCATTCATCTGACCACTTTGATGACAGGTCTGGGCGGATTACTGCTCTATAAAGTTCCCGACTGGATCGGAGCGACTTTAGTCGTGTCATTGATATTCTGTATCCTCTCGGTGATCGCAATCCTGGAAACGGTCGGCCGCAGGTCGGTCAATGAAATGCAGGATCAGCGAAAACCGTAACTGCCCCGCCGTTCCGCTGTTGGCACGAATGCCTTTTATTTTGTGGTCGCATGCCGCAACAGATTGTGCGTAATTTGCTGAATCCGTTCGTCAGGGCCATGTGGTCGACTGTAATGGGACCATGGCAGCGTATGCCCGGGAGGATCTCCCAGCGCTTGCGCCCACCAGATGGTCGCGGCATTGAAGACGAAGTTTCCTTTTGGCCCGGGATAAATCGTCGCCGTCCACTGCTGCGGGTTCTCGCCGCCCTGCCAGGCCGTGCCGGTGCCGACAATTTCCAGACCAGGAATCTCAGCCGGCTGGCCATGATATTCCCAGCCAATCAGCCCAGGGATTGAATCGCCATCTTTCATCCCGGTGTTGTCGAAGATCCAGTGCTTTGTCTTCGTCGCAGTCCAGTCACCGCCGCCGTTGACCGGTTCGACATTTCGAGCTCCCATCAGGAGGCCTTCATCCGGTCCTCGATATGGAAAAGGTCCGTGATCCCTTTCACGCCCGACCGCATAAACATTTTCCGCGCCGTACGGCCCGCCACGGAAAAAAATACGATTCGCGCGACCGTCAGAAGATTCGCGCAGCGGTGCCACCCAGCAGACACTGTTGCCCGACAGAAACAGCAGATTGACACCTTCGTCGCGCATTCTGGTCACGCTGTCGAACTGTCGACGATCCCAGTATTCATCGTGCCCCACACTGATAAATGTCCTGCTCTTCAGCCCCCGCTCCGGCGAGACCATGTCACTGTTGGATACATAACTGACATCATACCCATGCTGTTCCAGCCAGTACGTCATCGGGAATTCATAGGGTATAAATTCCCCGGCACCGACCGTTAACGGGTCGTTCACCACAGACGTATACTGCGCTTCTCGACCATAGGGACGATCAAAGCTGACGTCGGCCCACGGCCCCTGGCCGCCCTTCGGATGGGTATAAACCGAATAATGACTCGGCCAGATATTGTACGCCTGCCAGGTATTGTCCGAACATTGAAACAGGACATCTACCGGCCTGTTATCCCGCACAATGAAGATCACATAACTCTGCCAGTACGGTTCGTTGCCCTCCGGAATCGTGGTGAGGCGGCCGAGATAAACGCCACTGATCCAGTCGTCGGGGATCTGAAGTGTGAAGGACTTCTTCCAGCGGCACTCGTGCAGATCCTTTTCGCCGGGAAAGGGCTCTTCCTGAGTCATCCCTTCGACGCGTTCGATCGTCTGCATCAGTCGCGCGCCGCGACCACCATAGTAACCGGTACGAAAGATCTCGACGCGAAACGCCCGCGCCGGATTCGTGGATACCATCATGTCGATAGTATCTCCAGCCTGGACGCTCTGCTTCGAGCAATATCCCTCTATGCTGGCTGATCGACATCCGCTGCCCGGTACCTTTACGCGCGTCAGCTGCCAGTCGCGAGCCCCTTCCCGCGCGTTCTCCTGCTGGATCAGATTCAGAGAACTCTCCGCTGCCCATGTCGCTGTGGCAGTAATCCATAGTCCAAGCGCGAATGAACACCAATGTCGTTGATTTGCCATTGAAGACTTCAATCCCGTCAGCCTGTTTGTGAAGACAAAGCGTAAGAGTTCGTTTTCTGCATTCCCGCCGTCAGGGTCACGCCGTTAAGAATTTTGAATCGTTTAACCCGTGGCCGAAAGGCCATGTTTGTGTTTTGAATCGTTTAACTCAAGGTCGAAGGGCCAGGTTTGCGTGCAGCCTGCGACGGCCTGGTCTCTCGGCCACCGGTTAAACGGCGGTGTTTTTACGACCAGGCCTCCGAAAAAGGAGGTGGAACCGATTGCCGCATGGACCGAAGGGTGCCGCGTACCACGGGTTCCTGCCCCTGGATCTGACGCCTCTATGTCCTGCCGATCGCTCGGATAAGTCCATCACGTCAAAATTTCGCTCACGACCTTTCCGTAGATGTCTGTTGGGCGGAAGTCGCGTCCGGCGTACCGGTATGTCAGCTGTTCATGGTCGATTCCGAGCAGGTGCAGGATCGTCGCATGCAGATCGTGCATATGAACTTTCCCTTCAACTGCCAACCGTCCAATTTCATCGGTACTGCCCCAGCTGAATCCCTTCCGGATTCCACCACCCGCCAGAAAGATCGTAAAACCCTTCGGATTGTGGTCTCTTCCGTCGGAGCCCTGGGAGAAAGGTGTTCGGCCAAATTCACCGCCCCACCAAACCAATGTATCGTCCAGCAAACCCCGCTGTTTGAGATCAGCGAGCAATCCCGCGACAGGTTTGTCTGTCGCTAGGGCATGGTTCGCATGCGCTGGCATATTGGAATGCTGATCCCATCGCGGATTAGCCGTCTGATCGGCGTAGTTGACCTGCACGAACCGTACGCCCGATTCCGATAAGCGTCTGGCTAACAGGCATTGTCGTCCGAATTGATCGGTCTCCTTTTCCCCGATGCCGTACAATTTCGTCGTGGCTTCCGTTTCGCCGGACAAATCAAGAATCTCCGGAGCTCGAGCCTGCATTCGCCAGGCAAGTTCATAGTTCCGGATGACCGCATCCGTTTCATCGCTGCGTTGCGGATGGCGTGCGGCCTGCAGTTGATTCAATCGCTGGGTAAGTTCGTAACGCTGCTGAACTTCTTCCGATGACAATTGAGTGTTACGAATATGTTCGATCGTCATCTTTTCTGCTGGCTGAAAGGACCGACCAATTGAAGTCCCCTGACATACTGCCGGCAGAAATGCGTTTGAATAATTTCGGGGACCACCATTGGCGTCCGACGGCTGCAGGGAAACGAACCCCGGCAGACTCTGATTCTCAGTGCCCAGTCCATAGAGAATCCAGGAACCGATCGAGGGCCTGACCAGCGTTGTTGCCCCCGTGTGCAGAAATAATGTGCTTGGACCGTGTGCAACTCCTTCTGTGTGCATTCCGTGCAGAAAGCACAGATCATCCACATGCCGCGCGATGTGAGGAAAAAGTGCAGAAACAGCACGCCCGCATTGACCATGCTTTGTGAACCGCCACAACGGTTTCATCAGCTTCTGTTTGGTCGTAGTCCCGAAATCTCCAAACCGCACACCGGTGAAGTCGATCGACTGACCGTGACGATCCACAAGTTCCTGCTTGTAGTCAAACAAATCGACGTGACTCGGACCACCCTGCATAAAAATGAAGATGATCCGCTTCACTCGAGGATTCAACATCGCGCGTGGCTGAAATCCAGAATCCGAATGCGACGCCCGTCCCGCGTTCGCATCTGCCGCCAGCATTGCCTGCAGGGCTATTCCACCAAACCCGCATCCGGCCTGTGTCAACAGTTCTCGGCGTGATGGCGATGTCTGCAACATAGGAATTAACTCCGGCACACGGCAGGTCGAGCATCACAGAATCTGCATCGCTCACCAAACCGGATGTGGCGCCGCTAACAAAATAGACGTCGATCAAACATCTGGCTGAGGGTTACTTCTCCGCATCGGATTGCTTAAAACCAGCTTCTACCAGCTTTGCAAAGCCGGCCCGCAGGGGCCGAATATCGTACCCTTTGTCGGCCAGCAATTCTGCGCATTGAATGGCTCGCCCCCCCGCGTGACAGTGAACATAGACAGGTTTGCCCATCGGGAGCTTCGCCAGAATCGCAGACAGACTGTTTTTATCTTTCATTGCACTGAGTGGGGAAAATACGGCATCCGCCAAGTGGCCACTTTTCCATTCCGACTCCTCCCGCACGTCCAGCAGGACGGCAGTACCATCTGTCACTCTCTGGTGCACGAGTTCGAGGGTATCTTTGGAATGCCCGGCTTCTGTGAACTCAGGTTTTTCTTTCGGGGGCAGCGCAGTCACTGTCTTCTTTTCTCCGGCAAACAAAGGGGAATCCGGATCTCCACCGGACTGTAGATAGGCGATCAGGTCGAGCACTTCTTCTTTATTGAGGGTGTTGATGAGTCCGCTTGGCATCATGGACGTTTTGGAGACCAGCGTTTCTTCGATATCCCCCTGGGCCACATCCGTCAGTTTTCCCGGCTCAAGCATGTTTTCGCATACCAATAGTTTATCGTTGCTGAGATTGACGACGCGCCCCACGACCTGTTTGCCGCTGTGCAGCACAAAAATATTGGCTTCGTACTGATCGGATATGACTTTGTCAGGTTCAATGATTGATTCCAGCATCGTGCGTGCGTTGTAACGACGCGCTACGGCCGTGAGTTCCGGCCCGACAATACCACCGTTGCCGGCAAAACGATGACATTTGAAACAGGCCGTGATCTGGAACATCCGCCGTCCGTTGTCAAAATCGCGGCCTTTGAGTCCGGCTTCAACATCGGTGAGCAGATCGTCTACTTTCCATTCCCGTACAACCGGACGTGATGCCGCCTCCACCAGATTTGCCGTTCCGGTCGGCTGTGCTTCCAGCACATCTTTGAGCTCAGCTTTTTGAGCATCTGTCAACTGGTCGATGGCTTCCTGTCGGATATTCCGGATGAA
>JAGQQS010000659.1 GCA_020426105.1 Planctomycetaceae bacterium | reverse complement strand
GCACAATCGGCCACAAAGCCACCCGACATCCTGCGCCAGGGTCTGTCGTTTCGCCTCGCCGCAAACCTGCTGGACGCGATAAAATAATGCTTTTCCCGGTTCATCACTTTTCCTCCGAGAAGCAGTAAAGTTTATGAAGCGATCGCACATAAATACGATTGTTCGCAATCGCTGGCGTGGCCACGATGCTGTCGCCCAGATCATTCTTTGCCAGAATTTCGACGTCTGCACCTCCTTTGAGTACCACAATCACACCATTTTCACCCGGTACATAAATACGATCGCCAGCGGCAATCGGTGAGGCATAATAGTTGCCGAAGTTGTTAATTCGTTTCTTCATCCAGAGTGTGGTTCCGTCATTCAGATCAAATGCAGCGCTGAGGCCACCTTTTTTTACCATCAACAATCGTCCGTCATGTGCGAGAGGTGATGCAATGTTGGAAGGGGTCTGGTGATCCAGATTGAAGATGATGTGGGTGTCGGTCACGTCGCCGGTGCCGCCGCCACGGATTGCCTGAATAATATTGCCTCCGCCCACCCGATTTGTTTTGGCCTGAAATGCATCATCAATCTCGTCATCGACCAGAAAGCCATCTTTGTTGTGATCGCCCTGATCGAATTTCTCGTGAAACGCGGATTCCAGTTCATCCCTGGCGAGTTTTCCGTCCTGATTCGTATCACGCCATTCAAGCAACGCCGATTTGAGTAAGCGGTTTGTGTCACCAAAACTCTGGACGGTGATATAGATTCGGTCCTCGTGAACCACCGGAGTGGTCATGATTGTTCTCAGGAGTGAGTTGCATGTCCACAACTCTTTGCCACTTGCCGGATCATAGCCTTTCATCTTACCGCTGCCGGCCACGACGATGTCTGTACGACCGTTGGCTGTACAGAGCACGGGTACTGCGTAGCCACCGAGCATTTCCGGACGTTCGACCTTCCAGCGAATACTGCCGGATTCAGAATCAAGTGCTATCAGATAGGACGCCAGGTCATCGTCCAGATTGAAGATGACCATATCATCATAAATGATGGGTGAATTTGCAGCTCCCCAGCCCATCAGATAAAACGGCACTGGCAATTCATGTCGCCACAGCTCATCGCCGGTCTTTGCATCCAGAGCAATCAGCCCGATCGTACTGAAGTGGACAAAAACACGTTTTCCATCAGACGCCGGTGTCGATGATGCATGCTCGTTCGGTGACGTGATTTCAGGCAGCTTAACATCCGTGAGGTCATATTCTTTGGTCCACAGCTGGTGCCCGGTTGCAGCATCGAATGCCAGTACGGCAAACTTCCCGGCGCTGGTCATCGTCGTGACAAAACAGCGGCCGTCGGCAATCACGGGACAGGCGACACCTTTGCCCAGGTCTGCAGACCACAGAAGATTTTCGTCCGGCGAGAATCGGATGGGAGGATTGGTACTTTCTGCGGCGATGCCAGTGGCGTTGGGGCCTCGAAACTGCGCCCAGTCTTCCGCAGACAACGAGTCACCACGGATGGGCATGATCCCAATCACTGCGCCTAATACCACGAATCGAAATATTGATTGAACAGCACCATTCATCTGTGATTTCCTGATTAATCGCAGCGGAGAGTTTGCCGGCAGCTTCAGCCTTCCGCTCTGGTTAACAATTCTTTCGCCTTTTGCAGATGCAGGTTGGCGCGAAGGAGACTCGCTTTTACTTCGTCGATGTAGCCGTCAGCCGCCGCGGACCAGCTTCGATTGACATACCGCTCGGCAGATGCAAATTCAGTCATCACATCCGCGTAAACTTTTAATCCGAATTTCCTGACCAGTGAGGAACGGGAATCAGCAAATGCTGTGAATGGTGCGGTACACTGATCGTCGATACAACGCAGCACAGCAGAAGGCTGGTGTTCCGTTTGTTCACATAATCTGCCGATGACGATCGCGATCGTCTCCAGACTTTGTCGCACCACGGAATACTCCGCGGCCGTCTTTGCATCATCGGAATGATCCTGACGCATGGCAAGGCGCAGCAGCACGATGCCAGTGATACCCACCAGCATTCCGGTCGCATACCACAGCCACGGTATCGTGGCCCATTTGTCAGCAGCCTGTTCCAGCCGACAAACGGCAGAGTATGCAGCCGCCATGAAACCGGCCCAGAGTAATAATTGACCGAGGAAACGCATGAAATTCACTTTATCCGCACATAAGGATTTGCTGACAGCTGAGTTGCCCCCAGTGGAACGCTGTTTCTAACGTATCGGTTGGCACAAAAAACACTTTGTACAGCGCGTTGCCGACACCCACCAGAGCTTCTCCCACGATCATCCCTGCCGCTATCGGAATGCCAATCTCGTGACTCCAGCGAGTCCCGCAGAGTTTGTCCGTTGTCATACGCAGAATGTTCCCAATCGTATATGTCAGGGCAATATTGAACGGCATGTAAAACCCGAGTGCTATCAGGACTCCGATGCCCCCCAACCCGCTCACAGCCAGCATCAGCCCCAGACCACCGCCAGCCACGTACCGATACACCGGTACGTCATCGTTCAGGATGCCCTCTGTCACCGAGGCAAGTGCACTGGCCTGCGGTGCAGGCAACTGGTCGGATCCGATCTGATATTGATTGTTGAGCAGGATCATCAGAAAGACCACGATCACGGGGCCCAGCCAGGCTCCGATGAACTGGGCCAGCTGCTGTCGTCGTGGAATGGCGCCCACAAGATATCCGGATTTCAAATCAAGCATCATGTCGCTGGCCTGCGAAATGGCCAGACAAATCGCCGCTCCGACCAGCATGGAACTGGTGATTGTCTCTGCAACATTCAGGCCTCCCCTGGCGACAAGAATCAGGATCGTAACTGCAATCAACGTCATTCCGGAGAGTGGCGACCAGTTCGTCCGTCCGACGCATTCCGCGACGACAACGCCTGCGATCCAGATCCATAAAGTTCCCAATAATGCCATCGCCACGGCACGACCGAGGGTCATGTTCTCCGTCGAACTGAATGCAATCCAGATCATTGTTAACAGACCGAGACCGACAGCAACGTAGAGCATGCTAATGGACATTTCATCATTTTTTCCGGTGTCAGAGTCCTGACGATTGGCCGCGTGCATCGACTTCATGGCACTGACAATCAGCGGAAATGCGGCAAGGATTCCGCCAAAGGCAGCCCCCACCAGCATGCCTATTCCGAGTGGCTTGTAAATCAACCCGCGCATGGCGTCAGGATCGGCCACGACGCTCGCCACATCCGCATACTCGCTGGCAGAACCGGACGCGTTGACGACATCAGGACCAGTTGCAGCGAAACTGCTGAGGAGTGGTGAGAGGACGAAGTAGCAAATGAACCCACCCGCGCCGAACCAGAACCCGCCTTTGCCCGATAAAAAGCCAACGCCGATTGTCATGGCTGACAGATAAAAGACAACATTGAGCATCGTCGGCAGTCCCAGCTGATCACCCGCATGCCAGTCACCGTGATCACCCATATAATTCATGACCACCAGCGTTGATACTCCGGAAAACAGGGCTCCACCAAGCAGCAGCACGGCTTTCCTGACGCCGGCACCGGGAGACTTCAGGATGGTCGCCACCGCAATTCCACCGGGATACGCCAGACGATCGAAATCAATCATCTGCTTGCGCAGAGGTATGACAAACGCAAGACCCAGCACACATCCGGTGATGCACGCCAGGATCATCAGGGGAATGTTGAAGTCCGCAACCGACTCCAAACCTTCTGTGCGGCTGAGAATGAAAAGTGCGGGGACCGAAAACATGATACCTGACGACGCACCGTTCACCGCTGATGCGATGGTCTGATTAATATTATTTTCCACGATACTCGTACGTCGCAGCACCCCGCGCAATACGCCCCATCCAAGAATGGCGGCAAGCTCGGAACCTTCGATGGCGAATCCCAGAATCAGAGCCGCATAACCGATCGAGACCGCAATCAGGGCGCCGATCGCCCAGCCCAGCAGCACGGCGGTCCAGGTAAATTCCGGATAAGGCCCGCGCCGGATGGGTATTTCCGAATCAGAATGAACAGCAACAGGTTCACGAAGTGCAGTGTCCGGCATCAATCCATTACTCCTGAATTGGAATTGCTCAGGAGCAGCGTACGGCATCGATTCGCCAATCGCAAGTTGAGCGAAGGACCGAGCGGCTTTAGACCCAGCGAGACGAACAGGCTCCGGCGTCGGCCATGGATCATGCAACACGACCAGGTCGCTGCTCGCAGGCTTCCGCCACACTGAGCAGTTGCCAGTCCTGCTGATGCGGACCTGCCAGCTGGATCGCCAGGGGAAATCCGTCCGCGGTGTGGCCGATCGGAAACGACACCGTGGGCAGTCCCGTGTAACTCCACGGTGAATTCATGCATGGGTCGCCCGTTGTTGCGGCATCCGGGGCTGGCCCCGGAGCTGCCGGCGTCAGTAGGGCATCAAACGAACCGCCGAACAGAGCTGCCATGGCCCTGGTGAGTGCCCGCTGGTGTGACTTCGATGCCGCGTAGTCTTCATCGCTGGTCCGCAGGCCTTCTTCGATCAAAGTCGTTACACACGGACCGTAGTCGTCCTGATGCAAATGGAACCGCTCCCGATGCCATGCGGCCAGTTCTTTGGCCATGATCCGGCGATGGTGTTCCAGAACGCCGCAGAACTCGTCCGGCACATTAAGATCCATGATGACAACCCCCATCGATGACAGCCGATCGAAGGTCGAATTCAGCGATTCATTCAACTGAGGATCAACTCGATCGTCAAAAAAACCTCGCAACCGCCCGAGTTTCATTTGGTTGACGTCGGAGATTTTAGAAACAACATCGGTGATTCCGCTTAAGGCCTGCAGCATGATGCGAAGATCACCGACCGTACGCGCCAGCGGGCCGGGATGATCGAGCGACGGTGCGACGGGAATCACACCGTCCAGCGAAACCGTGCCGAACGTCGGCTTCATTCCGCAAACGCCGCAGTACGACGCCGGACGCGTAATTGAGCCTCCGGTCTGTGAACCGATCGCTGCGGGGATCATGCCTGCGGCAACCGCAGCCGCTGAACCGCTTGATGAACCTCCCGGCGTGCGACCGGCGCCGTGGGGATTTTGCGTCCGCGGCGGATCGAAACAAGCAAACTGAGTCGTCACGGTTTTGCCCAGAATAATCGCTCCGGCACGACGCAGTGCGGTTACGAGGGACGCATCGCGTGCCGCAGGCAGTGCGGACTTCATTCGAAGCGGTGAGCCCGCTCCGGTTACCGTGCCCGCGACATCGACGATATCCTTAATACCAATCGGAATGCCGTGCAGTACCCCGTGGGCAACTCCACGCACCCGCTCGTCATCAGCCCGGGCAGCCTGCTCCCGCGCGCCGGC
>JAGQQS010000658.1 GCA_020426105.1 Planctomycetaceae bacterium | reverse complement strand
AACGTATTGCCAGCTGAGATCAGGTTCTCGCCGTCGGCCCGATGGGCGACACCAACCCAATATTGAAAAGCCGTACAGCGCGGGTATTTTTCAACGAGCCGAGTCCCGACTTCGACTGCCCGCATGCAGTCCGTATGTGCCAAGTCCGCCATACCTCCCCGACTCTGCACGTTCGCCTTAAGCAGGTAGGCTTCCACTACGGCAGCGGGGTAAATCCATTCATCAGGTCGTTCCTGTGACAGTTCTTCCGCGATACGAATCGCGCGATCGATACGTTCCGATGCCTGCGTCAGTTCGCAATCTCCAGGATCGGGCCCAAGGTTCAGCCAGAGCAGCGTAGTGCATAAAGAATAGCGATAGGCCGAGTGTTCCGGATTTTCCTTGACCAGTTGATCAAGCAACTCAATCGCCCGCATGATTGAGGCATCAGCAGGATTGTTTTCCCTGATCGTTCCGTCAGTTAGTTCACGATAGCACAAAGCCTGAAGATGTCGGTAGGTTGGCGATCCGGGATTCTCTGCAAGTAACTCATCCAGAGAATGGAACGCCTCGCTAAGCGCGTCGGCGCGTACCAGTGAGCTGCGGGTCTGCATATCGAAACGCTCCTGCTTTCGCGTAATTACAGGTCGCAGAGGGACACCTCCCAGCCGCCCTCGACCACGCCGACCCAGCAGGTATCCCGTTCGTGCCTTTTCAAAAAGAAATTCACGGCGCAGCCCAGGCTCAGCGATGGCCTTAATCTCCTGCAGAATTTCAAAGGCATTTTGATGGGCTTCAATAGCCTCTTCGATCTTACGATCGGTCCAATAAACTGCACCGATTTCGTTGCTCACGCGAGCGAGCTCCAGTTGCATTCGGGGTGTCTGACTCTGCTCAGTCAGCGAGCGCAGCCGAACCAACGCCTGCCCGTACGCATCCCTGGACTCGGCGATCATTCCAAGGCGATGGTAGATCAGTGCGACTCGCCGCAGCGCCGCAGTCGCCTCGAAGACCTGGTCAACCTCGGAGATCTTATTGGTACGTTCCGCCAGCTCATCGTAAAACTTCACCAATCCGGCGAGCGTCTGCGCCGTGGCGGGGGAAACGCTGATGGCTCCATGAGCCGACACTGTGGATGATGTCGTCCAGTCCGGAACATAGGAATCGTACACCCGATTGATGGCCGCCAGGGCCGTTTTGGCGGTCTGATCGGATTCCTGCCGCAACCGAGCCTCCCGGACATAGGCGACCGATGCCGTCAGTCCGAATGAAATCAACAGCAGGGCGATCACGCTTCCCAGTGCAGTTTCCGTTCGATGCCGCCGACACCAGCGCCAGCACTTTTCCAGAATTGTCAGTCTTCGAGCAGTGACCGACCGACCCTCGATGAAACGATTCAGATCGGTCGCGAAAACGTCTGCATTTTGATAACGATCGCATGGGTTCGGGGCAATGGCTTTATGGATCACAGTTTCGAGATCGGTGGGTATGCCTGCTGCAAGTCTGGAAAGCGGCACCGGCGTTGTCTCAGCGATAAGTCGCATCAGTTCGCGTCGATCCTTCGCCATGAACGCGGGCTGAAGTGCGCATAGTTCGTAAAGCGTCAGTCCAAGACTGTAGATATCGGAGCGCGCGTCTGATTCGCCCTGAAACTGTTCTGGTGGACTATAACGAAGTGTCCCGACCAGACCGCCAGTCACTGTCAGATTGTCATGATCCATCAGTTTGGCCACACCAAAATCGGCAAGCCACACATGCCCGCTGCTGTCGATCAGCAGATTTGCGGGCTTGACATCACGATGCAGGACTCCCTGCCCATGAGCATGGCTCAGCGCATCGGCCATGTCGGCTCCGATCCGGGCCACATTTTTCCAGTACTCCGCCGGAAACGGTAATCCTTTTTTGCCCTCACCGCCTGCGATTGCGGGTGCCACCTGACCCACAGCGGCGATCGATGCATCTTCGTTCAGGAGTATTTTCAGCGCCTCGACCGATGGATACTCTGAATTGGCAACATTGTTCAACTCCTGATCCTGCGATAATGTTTCGTCGCCGGAATCTATGACGTCGGCCGATTGACTTTCTTCAGTATTCACTGGTTCAGCATCGCCAGCGCCCTTGTATTTCCGCCGCAGGGCTCGAATCAGTCGATCCAGACTGCAGCCTTCAATGTACTGCATCACGCAGTAGTGAACACCATTCTGATCGCCGGACCCAAACACCGGAACAATGTGAGAATGGTGGAGCCTGGCGATGGCAGTGCCTTCCCGCTTGAATCGCGTCAACTGCTTCTCGGTCAGCATCGGACTCGAAGGCAACACCTTGATGGCGACTCGGCGCTGCAGTGCTTCCTGCTCCGCTTCGTAGACAATTCCCATGCCGCCGCGATTGATTTCACGGATCAGTCGAAACCCACCAACACGTGTCCATCGCTGGCCTGAGACATCCGCAACACTTGGCGATGCACCTCGAGTCCGATGCTGAAAGCCTGCTTCTTCCAGGATCGAAAGGGTTTTAGCAAATCCTTTGAGGTCATCCGGCAATTCCGGATATTCGTCCTGCAGTTCTTCGGTGGAAGCAACGCATCCGGACCGCACTTGTTGCGTGAACTTTTCCGCAAACTCGTTCAGGGACTGATTGTTGCTCAGATCCTGCGTCATACCGAAAACCCCTGTCGCGATCCGATTGCCTTATATTCCCGTTAACTATGACGGTGCGTGCGAAGATGAGCCCACCAGTTGACTTTCTTCGACCAGGTCCTTCAGGCGTCGTAAGGCACGCACATAACGGTTGCTGGCGGCAGTGACTCCAACCCCAAGGATCTCAGCGACCTCTTTGTTCGGCAATTGCTCGAAGTGTCGCAGCATCAGGATCTCGCGATCGATCGGTTCCATTTCAGTCAACAGGCGATCGACAAGCGCGATGGCCTCCTCCCGGTGTGCGGCTGCACTTGGCGAAGTGATAGATGCGGCAAGCGCCTGCGAAAGAGAACCGAACCGCCCGGATCGATCATCGCCATTCAGGCGTACTTCCATCGACGCGTTACGTTTGCTGGCCTGCAGGTGAAACCGTTCCAGCAACAGTAGTCGTTGGAGCACGATCAGGCGCAGCCAGACGAAAATTGTTCCATCTTCACGCGAAAAGAAGTGAGTGAGCCGTTCGCGTGCGTCGATATACGCTTCCTGCATGACATCAGCCACATCCAGTCGACCTCGCAACGACCAGTGCAGGCGAACATCGATCAGGCGATGAAATCGATCGCTGTACAATGAAAACAACTCAGCGAGGGCGTCATGATCTCCCGCCCGGAGTCTGCATACCAGTTCATCGACATCTGGCTGACTGGCTGTTGCCTGGGCGGGGATGGAAGTGGTGGGATGATTCAATTCCAGACTCCGATACTGCAAGCGGCTGGCTGCTACCGAGATGTAAGTCTGACCAGTAGTGCGGCAATTATCAATGGTTTAGTAACAGGAAAGACTTAAAGTTCGGGATCGATCTACAGAAACCGGCGATCCATTTGGCTCAATCGGCAGCCCTGTCACAGGTCGCATTTCTCGAAAGCGCCACGGTTGACCGCCAGTCTGACCGACATTACAAAAGTTCACAAAAGCTAGTACTTTGCCACGATTTGATTTGGGGGTAGCCGGATTCAAGAGAATTCGGACGACCGTGGCTTAACCAGAATTCTGACAAATTCTGCTGCGATCAGAAAAGGGGTCAGGATCCAATAGCCAAATGGCCCGGAGGGT
>JAGQQS010000657.1 GCA_020426105.1 Planctomycetaceae bacterium | reverse complement strand
TATTCGGATTTGCGAAAGCTGAAGTCGCACTATCCGGACTGGAAATTGAAGTATTCACTGCCCGAGATTGTCGCAGAAATGGTACAAACTCATCAGCAGAAATCCGGCAGTGGCCGCTGAGACGGATCACGCTGCGACAACTCTGGCATCAACCGAACGAATGACAGTCTCTACTCTGAAATCTGCCAGCAAGGCCGACAGCTTCGTGGCCGCGAAACGCATATGCTATCTCGTGTCGCACGGCTTTGCAGCACGCATGGTGCTTCAGTCGAGTCTGATGCAGGAAACGGAACGTCGAGGAATTCAGACGACGGTGCTGTGTCCACAGGGCGTCGATCAGGATCTTCGGCGGTATGAGCGACCGGGGGTTCTGGATTTTGAATCGGGTGAATTCGAAGTCAGCAAACTGACGCACGGGCAGATCAGTGAACTGCAGCGTTACTTTCGGGAGCCGATTACCAACAACCCGGCCCTTTGGTCCCGACATCTTTACAACAGGAATTCGGCAAAGGGCTGGATTCGCTGGCGGGCCGACCTGTTTCTGCTGATCCATCGTTTGTGCTACGGATCAAAGAGGGTCAGCAAACTTGTGACGCGTCTTGATCGCCGAATCCATCGTTCACCGGCAATCGCCGAACAGTTGCGGCGACTGCAGCCGGATTTAGTGGTGTCCACATATCCCGTTGCCGCGTTTGAATCGACCTGTCTGCTGGAAGCGCAGAACCTGGGTATTCGCACGGTCGGCCATCTGTTGAGCTGGGATAACATTACGTGCAAAGGCCGATTTATTGCGCCTCCCGACGACTATATCTCGTGGGGGCCGATTATGACCGAAGAGCTGCAGGAACATTATCAGGTCGCGCGTGAGCAGATTTTCGAGTGCGGAGTACCGCACTTCGACGCGCATCTGCAACTGGTTGATCGTCAACAGCTTGAAAGCATCTTAGTTGCGCAGGGTATCAAACCGGACCGCCCGTATCTGTTTTTTGGGATGAGTTCACCCGTCTTTGCGCCCCATGAAATTGATATTGTGGAGCACCTTGCCGGACAAGTGGAAGCCGGAGAATACGGCAGTGACATGCAGCTTGTGATTCGACCGCATCCTCAGAATGTAACCGGATTTATGGCCGATATGAACTGGCTGCCGCGACTGGAAGGACTTCGTTCCGAACGCGTGGCGGTCAATCTGCCGTTGCTTGCGGAAGGTCGACTTGCCTGGAATATGGAACAGTCGGATCTGGGCATTCTGGTGAATCTGCTGGCAGGATGTACGGTGTGCCTGAATTCGGGATCAACGCTGTCGATCGATGCCCTGATGCATCAGAAGCCGGTGGTGCTGACCTTCTTTGATGCAGACGAGGAACTTCCGTGGTGGAAGTCCGCGCGACGCATTGCAGAGTTCCCGCATTATCGAAAATTGCTGGCCACCCGGGGCGTTCAGCCCGTGGGGAGTTTTTCAGAAATGACACAGACTATTCACGCGCTGCTGGCGACTCCCGACCGCGGCGCAGCGGACCGTAAGCACGCATTGATGCGGGAATGTGGAAGTACTGACGGTATGTCAGCGGCTCGTGTGGCCGACGCCTTGCTGGAAATCATGCGCGGTTCAACATCACATTCGGACACGTTGTTGACTGGTGATTCGAGATGACAAAGGGGGCTCAGGTTCGTAAATTACTCGTGGTGACATGGCCCATCCTGCCGGGGCGCGGGGGCTCCGTGATCATCATCGAAAAACTGTTTGGCCATTTTACCGATCAGGAGGTCGTCCTGCTGGGTGAGCTTCCGCCGTTCGGAAAAGCTCCCGTCCGTCAGACAGGTAAGCCGCGCGCCTACTATTTTCGTTCAGGATTTTCGCTGTTTGGGCGTGGCGCCCGGTTCTTTTCGTGGTTCCGCTGGCTGCTTCTGCCGCTGCTGATCCGCAGAATCTGTCGCACGGCACGAACCGAACAATGCGACTATATTCTGGGAATCTTTCCGGATGACTACTATTGCTACGCCGCCTGTCTTGCCGCGAAGCGTCTGGGTCTGCCGTTCAGTACTTACTTTCATAATACGTATACGGACAATGAGGCCGTCGATCAGAAACGAGGCCGAATGATTCAGCCGCTGCTGTTCAGTGAATCAGAGCATGTTTTCGTCATGAGTGACGGCATGAAGCGATTCTTTGAACAGAAGTATGGATTTACCAATGTGACTACTCTGGTTCACACATTCGAAGAACTGCCGGGGCCTGCGGAACCACCGGCAGAACCACTGAGCGAAAAGCAGCAGATACGACTGGTACTGTTCGGCAATTTTAATTCGTCAAACATCGAAGCGACGCAGCGGTTTCTGAAAGCCATCAGCGGGAACGATCGCTACCGGGTATTTGTCTACACGCATGTTCCTGTGGCCCTGCTGAAGCTGAGGGGGATCGATACGAGTGTCATCACTCACATGGGATATATTGACGATGCGGATCTGGTGGAAGAACTTCGAAAATACGATATCTGTGTGCTGACACATGGCTTTACGGGAGCGTATGGGGCGATTGAATACCGCACCATTTTTCCGACGCGCACGATTCCGATGCTGCTGAGCGGCAGACCGATCTTCGTACATTCACCGCCTGATTCTTTTCTTTCCGAATTCGTGAGAGAGCACAACATCGGCTTGCTGGTAGACACTGCATCGACTGAGCGGATCGTCGAAGGGCTGGACCGGATCGTTACCGATGCCAGTTACACCGCGGAAATCGTGGAAGCCGCGGGCAGGACATCTTTGAACTACTTCGGTCCCAATGTGGCTGCAGTGATGCGACAAACGATGAGAATGACAAATGCCCTTGAATCAAAAGAGGGCACAGCAACCGCATGAACCGTTTACAGCGTGCGATACAGTCCCGGGGTCTTTGGTTTACGCTGTCCGAGTTGCACCGACGGTCGCTAAGTCGCATCAGGGGCCTGCTGACGAGCTATCGGTTTTCGGGACATCCGAAAGGCCTGTCGCTTGAGTCCAAAGTCGTCGTGCGACGAGATCGTGATTCGTCGGTAAGACTCGGGAAAAATTGCCGAGTCAGTCGCGGGGCAGGTTTTAGCGCCGTGAAATTTGATAATGATTCCCGTCCCTCAGAGATTCGGATCGGGGATCGTTGCCAGATTAAGGAACAGTCGAACATTTCGGCAAGATCCGGCATTGTCCACATTGGCGAACGCAGTGCCCTGGGGCATCACACAGAACTGCTTTGCTGGCAGGCAAATGTTAACATCGGACGAAATGTGCGAATCGCCGCGGAGGTCTACATTGTCACCAGCAATCATGCCTATGAACTGGCTGATGTCGCCATTATTGAGCAGGGGTACCTGCATCAGGATGTGACGATCGAAGATGATGTCTGGATTGGTCGCCGCGCGATCATCTTACCCGGCGTCACGATCGGCAAGGGGGCCATCATTGGCGCGGCAGCGGTCGTCACCAAAGACATTCCGGCGTATGCTGTAGCCGCTGGTGTGCCGGCAAAAGTTGTCAAGCAGCGATTGCCACAGGATTCTCCGCCAATCCAACCTGACTGATTTTGCATTTAGAACCCCTGACAAAACTTCCTCGCGGCTGACGCGGGTTTTGTCAGGGGTTCTTCATACCGGTAGCGGTGCCGCGCCGGATCCTGTCGCTTTCGGAACAATTAAACCACATCACATGCCAAATCCAGATTTGCTGTTCGTCACACGTGATATCGTGCCGTGCAGCACAGGCAGCGGTTCAGCCGTCCTGTGCCGCGCTCTGGTGGATATGTTCGAAAAAGCAGGACTGACCACTGAGATCATTGTCTTCCGCACAGGAGCTGCGGCGCGTTCCGGCCCACGGGATGCGGATCTGGACGCCCGGATCCGAACGGTTGATGAACGGGCACCGGGAATGTTTCGCAGACTTCGGAGGCTGGTGGCTCCGACTGACAGTGACTATTTCATCGACCCGGGTTTGATCCACCGCGAGCTGCAGCAATATGACTGGGAGAAAACACGCTTCCTCTGCACGTATTCGTGGGAACCATTGAGTGCTCACTCCGCTGTGCCTGAAACGGTACTGTCCATCGCATCCGTTGTCGATCTTATTGAAAACGGACGGGAGCTGCGGCGACAGCATGGACGCCGGCATCAACGACGGAACCTGGCGTCCAGTGTATTAAGCCGACTGCGATGGAGGAATCAGGGGGCTGCCTGTACGCGACTTCTGGCGGGTGCCGATCTGGTGCTGGAACATGCATCCCAGCATGCTGACGAACTTCGGGGGCGGGGCATCCGGAATGTGCACTACCTGCCCCATCCGCTGCCGAAACGGGAAAGACTCGCTCATATTCCCAGTGAAACGGTACGCATCCTGATCCCCGGTTCCTTTAAGGGAATCGCCAGCCGGATTGGGTTTGAATACTTTTTTGATGAACTTCTGCCGGCATTCGATCAACGGCGCGAAAAGCTGAGCTGTCCCTGTCGGTTTCGAGTGGTCGGACATGGCAAAATGCCGGAACAGTTCCTGAGGAAGCTCGAGCAGCGGGCAGACTGTGAGTTCGGAGGTTATGTCGATGACATTGTTGCCGAATATCGCAACACCGACATCATCCTTGTGAATGTTCCGATCCCACATGGATTTCGCACGCGAATTGCGGAAGCATTCAGCTTTGGCCTGTGTGTGGTGGCCCACGAGGCCAATGCGGTCGGGATGCCGGAACTGGTCGATGACACAAATATTCTGATGGCGGCAGATCCCGGGATTCTGGCTGAAAAACTGATTCGCGCGATCAATGACTCAGCGCTGCGATCACAAATCGCGGCCCGTGCCCGACTGGACTTTGAAACCACGATCAGCATGGATGTTGCCGCGGCACGCATGCGTCAGCTACTGGAACTGCCTTGAGCGCTGTACCCGGATCAAAGGTGTTTTCCGACGCCCGTGTATTTACGCAGCGGCAGGTGCTGTTGCTGCCCGTACAGCTCGTCAAAGCACTGATTGTTGTTCCTCTTCTCAGCCCGAATCAGTTGTTTCTGGTGCGGCTGGCTCAAACATGGTTTAGCTATTCACAGCGCGCCGCATTCGGCACGTTTTCTGTATTGAGCCTCGAGTATCCGGCGGCTGAAAGGGCAGGGGATGAACAGGCCTGTCGCGAACTCACCAGTGTCGCATTTCTGTTCTGCCTGCTGGGCTCCCTCGCAGGAATCCTGACAGCAGCTTACCTGAGCTTTCAGAATTTTGGACTGGAGTATTTGATTCCACTGGCAATGTGGGGCAGTGTGGTTGTCCCGGCGACCTTTTTTCGCACGTATCTTTTTGCCAGAGGTCAGTTCACCAGAATTGCATACCTTGACGTGTCGTCGGCGGTTGTGGGAACTGTCGCAGCGCTCGTGGGATATTTCATCTTTGGGTTTTCGGGCTATTTGCTGGGGACCGGATTAGCGCTGGCCCTGGCGATTGCCTTTGGTCTGGCGCTGCTGGATTTGCGCTGGTCAGATCTGTCGCTGGACGCGGTGAGACGAATTGCTGGTCGCGGCAGCAGAATGTGGGTCTCCGGTTTTCTCGCCGATATCACCAAGTCGTTCGATATCTCGTACATCGCGCTGTTCCTTGCGGCGGACCCGGCGTCCCGGGGCAACTATGCTATCTGTTTCCTGCTGATCGGCGTCATCAGCCAGTTCGTCCGGTCCGCGGATGAAGTTTTCAAACGACGTTTTATGAAGTCGGCTTTCATCGAAGAATCGGGCATGGTTGATTATGTCCACATGCTGAACAATACCTATTTCCTGCTGACCTGCTGGATTCTGGGAACAGTCGCTCTGTTTATCGGGTTCTATGTGACCGTATGGTTTGTACCTAAATACCGTGGAGCCAGCGACATTCTGGCGTTTCTACTGCTGGCAGAATTTCTGATCGAAATGCGACAGTATCCCGCGATTGTTTACAATCTGCGGCGGACGTATATCTACGACCAGATGGGCTGGATTCTGGGACTGATCTTTGGTGCTGGTTCCTGTGCCCTGCTGATGGTGACATTTCCCGATGAGCTCAGGTTTGTTGGAATCTCCAAATTCCTGATGACGATCGTGTTGTTTGCGTTTGGCTGGGCGTGTCTGGTCTGGCGGGAGAAGCTGGCCGTTGGAGAACTATGGCGTCTGGGCGGGATGTGCATCGTCTTTGCGATCTGGGTGATCATCTGCGGTGAGACACTGTTTTCGGTGACTGCAAACGCATGTTCGCTGATTCTCGGGGCGGGAGTCATGCTCTGGCTGGTTTACAAAGTAAACCCGACTTCCGTGCAGAATCTGCTTAAAGTTGTCGGCCGTTATACATAACTGCAAGGGCGTGAACTGAAGGCGCGGAGGGGCATCCCTCAACGTTTGCCGTTCCAATGCGAAAACGAAACATTTCATGCAGAAGCTAAAATCGATCGCGAAGTTATTCGTTCAGAAGTATCTTCGGAACGGCAGAGCGCAGGCTCATGAGTTCCTGCAGTTTCGGCTTGCCGAACGAAAATTACGGGAAAAATGTCGGTATCAGCCGGCGCGATTCGCGCTGATCGGCTGTGGGCGTCAGGGAAGCTCGATTGCCTCGGTCATCGCATCGATACCGAAGTTTGAGCTGGCCGCAGTGCTGGACAAAAATCAGGCATCCGCTGAAATTGTGGCCAGGAAACATAAAGCCGCCAGCGTTTTCGGCAACGCACAGGACTTCTGGCCGGTTGCCCGCGACTGCGATGCATTGATTATTGCGACCACAGCCACCTCACACTTCCCGCTGACGACGGAAGCCCTTGAAGCCGGAGTCCGATCGATCGTTCTGGAGAAGCCGGTCACCAACTGTATCTCACAGGCCCGTGGATTGATTGAACTGGCTCAGCAAAAAAACGCGCGGATCGTCGTCAATCATACTCGTCGATATCTGCCATCGTTTGCTGGTCTGAAGCGGCTGCTGGCGAGTAACGTCATTGGTCGTCCGCGAGCCATCCAGTTCATCACCGGCCGCGCGGGACTGGCCATGATCGGAACGCATCTGTTTGACATTGCATTCTATTTATTTGACAGCAGGCTGCGGAGCATCTCGGCGACACTTGACGACGAGGTTGATCCGACGGATCGAGGCGCAGGCTTTCATGATCCGTGCGGCTATTGCCATGGTGAACTCGAAAACGGCATTCGACTGACCATGGATCTGTCGGCAGACCTGATTTCACGTCAGCTCTTCTTCGTGATCGTGGGGGAGCATGGACGGATCGAAGTGGATGAACGCCTCGGATATATCCGCATCCTTGGACAGTCGGGAAAAATCGCTGAGATGGAATATATGTTTCCAACCGCACTGCGACTGGGGATTGCGAATGTCCTGTCCGGACTGGTGCAGAAGGAGCCGATTCAATGTACGCTGCAGGATGGACTGAATGCCCTGGAAGCCGTCATTGCCTGTCACCACGCGCACCAGACCGCTCAGCAGTGCCGACTACCGGTCCCGGAAAAAATTTCTGAACAGGTTTTTGATTTTGCCTGAGATCCACATGGCCTCGATTCCAGTCCCTCGGCTGCGGAATCCATTTTTTGAGCAGACTTCGTGGTGAATCAACCCGTCCGATTATTACTCATTGGTGCCGGCAAGATGGGGGTGGCGCACGCTGATGTGATCAGGCACGTGCCTGATGCTCAGCTGGTTGCCATTGCCAGCAGATCCGGTACCTCCGCCGAGAAGCTTGCCAAAGCGCATGGAAACATTCGTTTCGGAGATGACTGGAAACAACTCGCAGCAGAAACCTCTGCGGACGCATGCATCGTCGCGGTATCCCATCTGCAGAATCCGGTTGTCACGCGGGACGCCATCGATATGGGATTGCATGTTCTGTCAGAAAAGCCGGTCGCCTTCAGCAGCAGTGCTGTCCTGGAGTTGGCTGAACTGGCTGAAAGCAAAGGCCTTGTAAATCTGGCTGCGGTGAATCGCAGATTTTATCCTGGGATCCAGCGGGCCAGAGCCACTGCTGAGCTCTATGGACCGCTGCTGGGGATCACCTGTTTTGCCGGTGATCCGGTGCTCAATTACCGGGCCTCGGGCAAGTATGATCGTTTTGTCTACGACAACTGGATGTTGTTCCAGACGATTCATCTGATCGACGTGCTGCGACTTCTTGGCGGAGAAGTGATATCGGTCAGTGGTTCCCGGATAAAAAAGTATGAGGACAATGTGACGGCGCAGCTGACGTTTGAAAATGGAATCCGCTGCAACTATTCCGCCTATTCATCGGCACGCACGAAATGGGGCATCACTTTGCATTGTGATGGCTTCGATATCGAATTAAGTCCTTTGGAAAAAGCGCAGATAAATTTCTCAAATGGACGAAGTCGGCAGCTGTACCCGACTCGTGCCGACCGCAGGGAAAAGCAGAAGCCCGGACTGGCGGAACAGCTGAGACTCTTTATCGAATCCATCTGCGGAACCACTGTTCCCGCGTTTCCGAGTTCAACATTTCGAGATCATTCGAATACTCTGCAACTGATTGAACAGCTACTTGGTTTGTCAGAAACACCGGCCGCTTAATATGCCACAGTTAACGAAGCAACAGAAAAGAGAACGACTGATCCGGCATCGCCTGGAACAGTCCATCCGACTGTCCACGGCCTGGCTGCGGGCGCTACCCGATTTTCTGATTATTGGCGGGCTCAAATGCGGTACAACGTCGCTGTATCAGTATTTATGCACACACCCGCAGATTCACGCGGCGATGCGGAAGGAACTGTTTTACTTTGACAGGTTTTTTGATCGAGGAACCTACTGGTATCGGTCCCATTTTCCCATGGATTTCAATCATCAGAACTGGTTGACCGGGGAAGCCAGTCCGCATTACATCCAGCATCCGCTCGCGGCCGAAAGAATTCGTGAGTTAATGCCGAATATCAAGCTAATCGTACTGCTGCGTGATCCTGTGCTGCGCCTGCTGTCACACTACAAGCACAATGTACGCAACGGCTGGGAAACCCTGGACTTTGCCGCCGCCATGGAAGCGGAAGAGTCTCGTGTGGCACAAACATTGCAGGACACTGTGGATCACCCGGAGGTATTCGAATTTGATGCCCTGAAATTCAGCTACTTTCGAAAAGGACTTTATGCGGACCAGCTTGTCCGCTGGTACTCAGTATTCCCGCCCGCACAAATTCTCGTACTGCAGAGCGAAAGTCTGTTCAGAAACCCTCGAGCCGTTGTTGATCAAACGTTGCATTTTTTAGGGCTGGAGCCCCATGAGTGCGATGAATTCCCGCAGTTTAACGCCGCTACCAACGAAGTGGAGCTGCCAACGGATGTTGGAGATATTGCGGCCCGGTACGCGGAACCCAACGAACGCTTGTATCAACTCATCAATTGTCGCTTTGGCTGGATGGAATCCGGAAATCCAATGCCGGGGTGAGCAGGCTGTTGCTTGTGAATTTGCGGCCGGGAAACAACCGTCGAAAGCACCCCCCGGAAAGTGTTGGGCACGGTGTTGCCAGATGGTGTTGCCAGATGGTGTTGCCAGTCGCGCAGTGTGCATGCCCCGCTGTCCGTTAATGAACGAACCATGCTGTTCAATTCACTTGAATTCGCGATCTTCTTCCTGACGCTGTTTGTTATTTACTGGCAGATTACAAGCGTTGCCCTGAGGAACGTCTTTCTGCTGACCGCCAGCTATGTCTTCTATGGCTGGTGGGATTATCGGTTTCTCGGACTGATTCTGCTGAGTTCCTGCGTTGACTTCAGCATCGCGCTGGCGATCGAGCGTTCCGACAGCCCTCGACGTCGATGGTGGCTGCTCTGTGCCTGCCTCTGTTTCGAACTGGGCATGGTAGGATTCTTCAAGTATTTCAACTTCTTCATTGAAGAGGCAAATACGTTGCTGCTGACCCTGGGATTTGCACCCCATCTGACAACACTGCAGATTATTCTGCCGGTCGGAATCAGCTTCTATACCTTCCAGACACTGAGCTATGTGATTGATGTCTATCGTCGGCAGATGCCAGCGGAATACAAGCTGATCAATTTTCTGGCGTACGTAAGTTTCTTTCCGCAGTTGGTTGCCGGCCCGATTGAACGGGCGACAAATCTACTGCCACAGTTTCGAACGCTGAAACAATTTTCTGAACCGGACTGCGTGGCCGGACTCAAGCAAATCCTGTGGGGCTTATTCAAAAAGGTTGCCATCGCTGATCGCTGTGCTCCGATCGTGGATAGAATCTTTGACAGTTACACGGAACAATCCAGCCCTTTGCTTGCGGTGGGAGCCGTATTATTTGCTTTTCAGATTTACGGTGATTTCTCCGGATACTCTGATATCGCCATCGGGGTCGCCAGGATGCTGGGATTCCGGTTGATGCGGAATTTCAACTACCCCTATTTTTCACGGGACATCGCTGAATTCTGGCGTCGATGGCATATCTCCCTGTCCACCTGGTTCCGGGACTATGTCTATTTGCCTCTCGGAGGCAGCAGGGCAGGGCGGTGGCGCAGCCTGGCGAATATCTTCGTCGTGTTTCTCTTAAGTGGATTCTGGCACGGTGCAAACTGGACGTTCATCGCCTGGGGATTCATGAACGCACTGTACTTCGTTCCCCTGTACCTGGCAGGGACAAATCGACGGCATCTGGATGAAATTGGCGGAGATCGATGGTGGCCCACCGGAAAGGAATCGCTGCAAATTCTGGGCACGTTTACGCTGATCTCAATCGCCTGGGTATTTTTTCGAGCCGAAAGCATCGATCAGGCATTCGATTATCTAACGCGAATAGCGGGCTGCACATTCCGTGTCCCTGGTGTTTCTCTCGCCGGAGATCTGATTGCGTTGATGCCCCTGATGGTCTTCTTCCTGATGATCGAATGGCATTTCCGTCATCAACAGTTTCCGTTTGAGCGGCCGGGGACACACCCTGCCGTGACCTGGGTGTTCAGCCTGCTGACGGGTGTCATCGTGCTGGCCAGCGGACATCTTCAGGCCACGTTCATTTATTTCCAGTTCTGATGCCCCGTTTATTTAAACGACTTTTCGCGTTTCTGATGCTCCTTGGCCTGTGCCTCGGTGCGGCGTACCTGATCACCGGGTACGCGGCCGGGAATCACCGTCTGGCCACGTGGAGACTCAAGCATCAGCGACTCGCAGCGCTTACCGGACCGCGGATTATTCTGGTCGGCGGTTCTAATCTGCACTACGGGATGGATTCCGAACTCCTTCAGTCTACCCTGCAATACGATGTGGTAAATATGGGGATCCAGGGCGGGCTGGGCCTGCGTTTTATGCTGGCGGAGATTGCGTCATCTATCCGATCCGACGACGTGGTGATACTGCTGGCGGAGCCGGCGCTGTTTTCGCGAATTCCGCTGGACGGCGAAAGTACACTGTATGAGTTGGTCAGTAAAGTCCCGGAGGCCGCGCAGTTTCTGACGGCACGGCAACTGCTTGCAGGTTACCGCTTTCTGGGTCCCACGATCAGCGAAAACTGGAACTACGTGTCACTGCTTGTTCTGATGCGGCTCTATGGGCGCCCGACTATCCTGGAAGAGACAAACGTGTTTGGCGACTATGAGGGGCATCGTGATCGGAAATCATCGCTGCGGCCTTCACAGGCGGAACCTCCGGGCGATGAGATGAGTCCGGCAGCGCTGGACCTGATTGAAGGTTTTCAGAACAGTGTCGAGCAGCAAGGGGGGCGGTTCCTGGTAGGTTTTGCGCCGCTCGCCGAATCGTATGCAAATTTCCCTGCGTTACGGGTGCTGGAGGATCAGGTTCCGCCACACCTCCGCCTTGGAAAAATCATCAATTCCGTGCTGCCGGATTCCTGTTTTTATGACACACCACATCATTTGCTGTTCGAGCAGCGTGGTCCGCGGACACGGCAGTTGATCGCCGACCTTCGCGCTGCAGGAGTTCAGACCAGGCCGAGAAAATAATTCGCGCACCATCGGTCCAGAAGATTCAGGAGCCAGAAGCAGCGCGGTTTCGGCACTGACCGGGGGACCTGCCGGATTAAGCGGGCGGTTGCTTCTGCCGTGTAAAGCAAACGCAGATCTCGAGGTTGTGCGAAATCCCGGCGATCCATCAAAGGTTGTACGATGAAGACAGAGCTCGACACCCAACGAACGGATGCAAATCAAAATCAGCAGCAGCGCAGGAAATTAATAGCAGTGAACTCCACGCCTACGGTTTCAGATGTCTCGGGGAACGGACAACGTCGTCTGCGTCTGTTGGACTACATTTTCATTCTGCTGATGTTTACGGTCAATTTGCAGGAAGTTCTCGAATTTCTCGGAGAGGACTCCATTCTTAAACCGTATCGCGTCATCGCCTTGGTTCTGGGGATATTCGCACTCACCCGGTTTCTCGCTCAATGGAGTTTTTTGCGGCCCATCGCTCTGCCGCTGATGTTTGCGTACAGCTATGCATTGGTAATGACGTTTTTGGGGGGGCGGCTCAACGGAGTTCTTTCGGTCGTCCCCATGGTTGTCTGTAACTTCGCGTTATTTATCGCCCCCTGCGTAATCACCAGCAAGAGATCACTGTACCTGAGCTGCTATGCTTATATCGCGGGCCTCGTGGTTTCGATCGTACTGGGGTTTTTCCATTTTGGAGTCGCCGGCCGTTTTTCCGATATATTTGCGAATCCAAATTACTTTGGTTACGCCTGTTGCATTGCCATTATATTTTTGATGGCTCTGAGCCTTAATCTTCCAAATCACCTCAGA
>JAGQQS010000656.1 GCA_020426105.1 Planctomycetaceae bacterium | reverse complement strand
GTTCACGCCCATGTTGGGCGTACCGTTGCACGGGAGCCGCCGACAACACGGGTTGAAGTTTGAAATCGTTCATGGCGGCCACGTGAACGCAGTCGTTCTGCAGCGAAGGGGATATGTGGAATCTGACAGCCCGCCAATCTACCTGATTCCGGGGATGACTGCTGACTATCCGGTCTATTCGCGAATCCTTCCGCTGTTGCCAAACGCGACCGTAGTTGACTTTATTCCACCCGAGCCTCAGGAATCACTTCTGAACTACGCTTCACGGATGGCGAGGCATTTGCCCTCTCGTTCTTTCATTGCTGGCGTCTCCTTTGGCGGGATCATCGCTCTTGAAATTGCCCGCATCCTGCGCCCCCACGGTTGCATTCTTATCTCAAGTATTCTTCACCCCCGCGAACTCCCACCGTGGTTTCGTGCATGGCGCATAATCGGTGGTCGTCGGTGCTCCGCATTGCTTCAATGCGTCGGTTCGTCTGCGTCATTGGTTCCGAGATCTATTTGCACTTCAACAACGATTCGTGCAACCAAACTTGCAGGTACTGGCGGCAAGTGGCATCGCTGGGCCACTGCGGCGGTTATTGACTGGCAACCTGAACCGACTATTGAATTCTGCCCTATCCTTCAAATTCACGGAACGGCGGACACCACATTTCCAATTCGATATACTCATCCGAACGTATCAGTGTTAGGTGGTCGCCATGCTTTGCCTATCTCTCATCCAACGGAGACGGCAAACGCGATTCGCGCGTTTACAAAGGCTGCAGAACTAATCAGGCTTTGACTTCGCGGGTGCGGACGAACGACGCAGAGAGACAATCAGGAATGGGCGGGATAGGCTTGTGGCGATGAGGGCCATTCGAGCCGAAGCTCAAGGCCTTTGTTGTACGAACTGCAGCGACTCATGCCACATGAGAAACGCAAGTTGCCGTTTCTCTGCGGGTGCTCAGCTATCAGTGAATCGCAGGCGTGGACAATAAGCGTTGACGACGCCCAACCGACGCGAATGTTTCAGCTGGCATGGTCCCACGGCAAAATCAAGGTGACAAGCGGAGTGCCTGTCGAGAAAATTTCGAAGGGCGCCGAGTGACTTCGATTGATTCGGCAGAGTTACAGAACACTTACGAAGCTGAACAGTTCTACGCACGATCGATGCGTCAGCTAATCGGCTGATGTGTAGATCGCAATTGTTACGCCGTAAAGGGGGGCGTTGTGTCGGTTCCACATGCGGATTCAAATCCCTACCAACCTCCGTCGCGAGCGGATCACACTCGGTTATCGTCTATTCGCAATCTGGCAGTTACTGCAGCCTTCGGCATCGTACTGATCGGAGTGTTGATGCCAATCGGCTATGTGTCAGTATTCGACGGCCACTTCAACCTGACTATTGTTGTTCGCTCAAACGATTCATTCGATACCTCGTCCCTTCTGTACGCACCATGCTGGACCAATCAAGAAGCCCAATCCGCGATTGCCCACGGCACTCAAGGGACTGTCTCATTTTACCCTGGCACAACGGTGACTGCGGAAGGCTTGGTGCTGTCTGTCGCGTGTTCCGGCCGCTCAAACGCATTTGGCCGCGTCACTTCGTACAATCACCCTCAATATGTTGTCATCCAGTACAGTCTGAGAGGCAGAACCACTGAATCCATTCGCAAACAACTGTCAATACCACCGGGACGGGGTGATCGATCAATGGAAGTCTACATCCCTTAAAGATCGAAGACGAAACAGCAGTCGTTGGCGATGACCCCGCCTAAGAGTTAATCGTTATCCAGCAGAATATTGGAAGGCTTGATATCCCGATGAACGATACCCTGTCGATGAGCACATTCCAGCGCGTCGGCGAGTTGCAGCATCCAGTTTGCCCCTGCAGCGGGTCAGCGGTCACGCCCAGCAGTGTCCGACCATCAATGAACTGCATGGCGTAATAGTGGACGTCATGCTCTGTACCGACTTCGATAACCGAAACGATATTGGGATGCTGCAGCCGGGCGGCCGCTGCCGCCTCCAGTTGAAACCGCTGCATCGTTACTTTATCGACCACCCCGCCCCCGGGAAGGATCTTCAGCGCAACCCGGCGACCAAGTGATCTCTGGATGGCTTCGTAGACGACGCCCATCCCACCACGCCCCAGTTCACGGAGAATCTCATAGCCTCCGAGGACAGGGGATTCTGATCGAGCGACCGCGTTCGCTGCCAGTGCCGCTGTCTGATCCGACAGGGTTCGTTCGCTTCCGAGCACACTGTCACATGAATTCTTCGAACTGCCGGTGCGAGGTGAGCAATTTGAGTCGAAACCAGACACGGTCATATGGTCTCCGAAACGAATGCTTGTATGGCCGGAATCGTAGTGGACGAGGCCACGAGTCCCGGACTTTCAGTAGTGGACGAGGCCTCGTCGCCTCGTCCACTACCTAAATTCGGAGCACTGATTACTGTTTATAACTGGGGCGTGACCTTTGGCGTGGCAGAACGCGTAGTGTCCTGTCGATCGTGGTCTGCCTTGTTTAACGCTTTCAGGTAGGCATGCGCGGCCGCTTCGATCGTGTCGGTACTGACACCTTTTCCCTGGTACCGCCGACCGTTAATTGTAATCGTCACACGGACTTCCCCAAGCGCATCTTTGCCTTCCGAGACACTGCGCACGTCGAACTCATCCAGCGTGGCATTCATGTCGGTGATGCGCTCCATCGCCTTGAAGACGGCATCAATTGGTCCGTCGCCAATGGCTGCGTCGCGACGCACGGCCTGGTCTTCGCACTGCAGTTCCAGCGTCGCTGTGGGAATCACAGACGAACCTGCCGATGTATGAAAACTCACCAGCTTCCAGCGATCGACGGCATCGGCCATGCGATTTTCAATCAGGGCAATGATGTCAGAATCGTAGACCTCCTTCTTCTTGTCCGCGAGCACAATAAAGTCATCAAACGCGCGCTGAATCGCCTGCTCGTCCAGAGTAAACCCCAGCGAGATCACTCGATCGCGAAAGGCATGACGTCCGCTGTGTTTGCCGAGCACCAGGTTCTGTCCGACGTAGCCGACATCCGCCGGACGCATGATTTCGTACGTGGTTCGTTCCTGGAGCATACCATGCTGATGTATCCCCGCTTCGTGAGCAAAAGCGTTTTGCCCGACAATGGCTTTATTCCGCTGTACCTTCATCCCGGTGATCGATGACACGAGATGGCTGGTTGGATAAAGTCGTTGCGTGTTGATCTTCGTGTGAACTCCATAATAGTCTGCTCGGGTTCTGATCGCCATGACGATTTCTTCGAGCGCCGCATTGCCGGCCCGCTCGCCGAGACCATTAATCGTACATTCAATCTGCCGGGCTCCAGCTTCCATCGCTGACAGGCTGTTCGCGACCGCAAGGCCCAGGTCATCGTGACAATGCGCGCTGATAATCGCCCGCGAGATGTTCGGGACGTGCTGCTTCAGGTGGGAGATCACCTTGAAATAATGGTTTGGTGTGGCATATCCCACAGTGTCGGGAATGTTCACGGTGGTCGCGCCAACGGCGATTGTTTTTTCCACGACTTCACATAAGAAATCGAGTTCCGTACGCGCTGCATCCTCGGGCGAGAATTCAATGTCGTCGCAGAATTCTTTGGCCATCTGCACCGCGGTAACAGCTCGATCGATAATCTGCTGCTTGTCCATCTTGAGCTTGAACTCGCGATG
>JAGQQS010000655.1 GCA_020426105.1 Planctomycetaceae bacterium | reverse complement strand
CGATGGGCCAGCTTCCGTCCGGGCGGACTGAGCGGACCAGAAAATCAATCCCATGACGTACGACTTCGTGCTGATGCTGTCCCGCGTTGAGCAGACTCAGTGCGACAAAACTCGTCAGCGGAGTCGCTTCCAGAAATCCACCGCCGTCAGGCTGAATCGATTTGAGGACTCGCAGCGTGCGCAATTTCGCGAGATTCCGCAGCCATCGAAACAGTGGATTTGCAGTCGGTCGGTGATAGTGCCGTACCTGACCGATGGCAATCAGAGCCGGGAGCGCGTAACTGACGACTGGCAGCTTCATGCGCGCAAACCATTGATGCGGACATGCGGCCAGTTCAAAAGGCAGTTGGGGAACCAGTTTCCATGCAACGTTGATCGGGCCGAGTCGCTCGCGAAGTGCCAGGGTTGTCAAAATCGGCACCGAGAATGTCCGATCTTTGCCATATCGACGTTCAATCGCCAGCGCTAATGGCTTCGGCTCAAGTGATCCGGCAGCGCGTTGCAACCATGCGGCAGCACGGCCTGCCGTCTCGTTAAATTGCGCTTCCGACCTTGCAAAGGCAGCCCAAACCAGCGCGGTGGTGCTGATATTGGCGACGCTGAGGACCGTGTCTCCCCAGCCACCGTCAGCCAGTTGCGTCTCGGCCAGCCATCTTAGGCCTCGTTCGATGTGCCGCTGCATTTCGTCACATTCTTTTGAGGAAATATCATTGGCGTTGCAACGCAGAAAATCTTCGAGTGCCATCACAGCCGTCGCTGTTGAGAGGGCACTCGCCGAGAGTTGTCCCTCCCAATGACCGTGTGCACCGCGCATGCCGAGTAATGTCTGCCGCGTGTTGTTCAGTAACTCGTCCAGATCGGCAATGATTTGAGTTTCATCCACAGGAAGCATCTTTGTCACAATGCCAGATGCCCCAGCGCCAGCAAGGCGTAGTATGTATATTCCACATCGACATGCGTATCTTCCCAGTGACCATAAAAACCACCGCTGTTCGTCCACAGGGTGTCAATAAAGTCGAGACACAACTCCCCTGCCTGACCAATCTCTACCTTCATGCTCGACAATGCATGCAGTGCGGTTGCCGTGGACAGCAAGTCGGGAAGAGGTGCATCAGGAGCCGGACGAAAACCTCCCTGAGCGTCAAAACACGACAATAGCCAGTCGGCGATCCCGGGATCGACGGTGCGACGGTTCAGATGCCGCAGTAATGCCACCGCACCGGACGTGACCGGAACAACCGACATCGGCAGAGCCAGACTGGTTCTAAATCCCGCACGGGGATCGCGGAGAGATTCAATAAAATCAAGCAGGCGATCTTCGTCGGGAATGGGTTCCTTCACGTCCTGATAAGCCCCCACCGCCATAAACGACGCATAAATTGAACCGGCCGTTTGATTGAGCGCGGACTCGAACCCGCCGTCAGGGGTTCGATGTGCCGGCAACCTCGCCAGGATTTCGGCTCGCGGGCAGTCGTGCTGCAGGGAGACGGGCAGCGACGACCAGCAACGGGCAAGGCACGACAGATGCACCAGGTCGAGGTCCGCGCCATCGCCGAACGACTTTACGTAACGGTAGAGTCGATCCGTTGGGATTGGCTGTTGCAGCGCGATGAGACCTTCAATGCCGAAAACGGTATAATACAAGTCGCTTCTGCCGGCACGGTCGGGGAAACCTCCATCTTCCTGCTGCTGCGAATGAAAGAAATCAACGACGAGCGAAGTCGAGTTCCCCAGCACCTTCGGCGCCAGTCGGGCTACCTGAGCCATTTCGAGCTTCAAACTCACTGCACCAACCTTTCAGTTCGAGACTAAATATCTTGCTCACCACGCGTCGCAGCAGTCCCTTGAGATTCGGACTTTGCAACTCGCTGAGTGCTCGCAGGGCTTCTTCCTTGTACGATTCCTGAAGTACATGGCAGCGGTTCGGAATCCCATAAGATTCCATCATGCGTCGAATCTGTTCCAGTTCCCCTTCGTCGGTCTGCCGACACCAGGCTTTTTCCACCAGTGCTTTTTCGTCCGGGCTGGCGACGGTACGTTCCAGAAGCAGAGCCAGCGGCAATGTGGGACGCATCATCATCAGATCGCTCGGATCATCACCATTCGTCAGGTCGGTCACGTCATCCCGAATCTGATAGGCAATCCCAAGGGCATTGCTGTAACGTGACAGGACTGCAGCGAGATCTCGGTCGCCCCCGCCGAGCACAGCGCCCAGCTGCAATGCGACTTCAAATGCGGGCGACGTCTTTCGTCGAAAGATATCCATCACTTCAAGGGAACTCAGCGGCGCCGGATTGCGGGTCCAGGTAAGTTCGTCGCCCTGACCGAGACACAAAGTGCGGTGCCCCATCGCGGCCACGCGCAGCATCGCTGTGACACGTTTCGGATCAGCTTCGCATTCTGCAATAAGGCGATATCCTTCACCGAGGAGGAGGTCTCCCACGTTGAGTGCCATCGGTATACCGTGCGACACATGCAGCGTCGCATCGCCGTAGCGCAGATCGTCGTTGTCCTCGATATCGTCGTGAATCAGCGATGCCTTGTGGAAACATTCGACCGCAATTGCAATTTTACGGAGGTCGTCCGGAATTTCTGCGTCAGGGTCTTCCTGCAGCGCCTTCCATACGCAGACACTCAGGAACGGTCGCCAGCGTTTGCCGTCCTTTGCGAGCCACTCGCGTCCGAGCCGTTCAGTCTCATTCGATGCAGGTCCCATGAGGCGATCGAGTTCGCTGGCTGTAAACCACGTCTGAACCTCTTCCCGCAGTCTGTCGAGGTTCATGCGGTAGGTGCGGTCGTCGCTCGTGAGATGGATCACTTCCCAGACCCAGTCAAGATCCACTGTCACGTCTTTGCAGTCGTCCTGAAGCAGTGGAATTGCCACGCCAGGAATCGCGGCAGCTTCCATAAACGGAAACGCTTTTTCAAGAACTGACAGACAGCTTACCCCGACGATGGCTTCGATTTTTCCGGTTTCAATGATCGCCATCACGAGGGCCGAGCCCTCCGCGACCAGCACCGCATAACCCAACCGTTCCGCTTCGGCCTGCAAATCCTGAATGGAGCACAAGCCACATTGTTTACACAGCAAACCAAACTCATCGAACGGCGCCGGGCAGCGTTCTTCGATGCGCAGACATTTTGGCAAAAGTAACAGGCGACGTTCGTACGGCACCGCAGCCAGCGTATCGCGCCACATCTCGCTGTTCATCAGTACGATAACATATTCAGTGTAAATCGGGTTCAGATTGAAGTCATCGACAAACTCTTCAGCGAGCGTTCGTAATTCATCGGCGCGCAGGGGCGGCACCGGCTTGCGCTGCCTGACAAACTCACGGATCTCAGCCCGAATTCGTTCACGATCCTGTCGCGTCTGCGGGATATTTTCTTTCGGCTGGCGTTCGATTTGGATTGGAACGGCACGCGGCATATTCAGGACTGGTTGTCCGAGCACGGGCAAAAGTGTCATGAAATCCTCGATCGAATCATGTTAAGCGTCTGTGTTCCCGCAGCATAGCTCCGGCGGGGCGACGGTCATTATCTGAAAATTGTCGCTGAATTAAACTCTGAGAGGCCCCCGAAAACAATCCCGCCTCAGGTATATGCGCCAAATCCGAAGAACCAGTGTTTCTTGGCAAATCGATACAACCAATGATCCTCCGGTACTTCCTGTCCGGGCAAATGCTGACTGTGGCGCGGAGTGAGAGCCTCCAGTTCGGCCAGCGCGGTGCCCCGCTGCGTCGTATCGGGCGCGGAATGCCGCTGCACCAGTTCCTTCACCAGATCCGGGCGTTCGAGGACAATACAGCCCCGCGTGGCGGACGCGGCCGTTTTACGAAAATCATCCAGGAAATCCGATTCCGTGATGAGCTGATAGAGCGTTTTTTCGTCGTGGATTGTCTCGTTGGCAAACTGAATGATGGGGCAGGGTTCAATCGCACCTGACGGACCAATGTGGTGACTGATGCCTGTCGCCATGGGACACAACGCCTCTCCTTTGTCGTCCCAATAAGCATCCACGATACCGATCGGAAGCTTGCGTCGCATGGCCACCACGAATCGTCGGAGCGACACAATCTGTTCCGGAGTCAACGCCAGATGCGCCGACGGATCCGGCCCCACCACTCGGTAGGTATGAAACCAGGCGTACAACACGCCCATGTCAATCAGTTTACGGAGCCAATCCTCACTTACGAGTTCATAGTTCGTCTGACACACGCTGGTGGCGACTCCCACGATCAGCCGTTCAGCGATCGCGTTTCGAAGTCCCTCCATCGTCTTGTTGAGTACATCATTGCCGCCACGGCGTTCGTTGCTGACAATTTCTGAGCCCTCAATGCTGATTAACAGCGTGCTGTTTCCAAGGCGACGCAATTCTTTGGCGACTGCGGGCGTAATCAACTGGCCATTGGTGAAGATCTGAAAGTAGCAGTCGGGGTGTTGTGCAAGAAATTCAAGCAACTGAGGATGCATGAACGGCTCGCCGCCGAGAATTCCGAAAAAGCTGTTCCCGTGCTGCCTGGCGTCTTTCACGATGCGGTTCAGGTCTTCCAGTTCAATCATCTGGCGTTTCGCGGAGACGTCAACCCAGCACCCCTGACATCGAAGCTGGCACGAATTGATGATGGACAGGTACAGGAACGGTGGGAAGCTAATGCCCTTTTTCAGTCGCTGCTTAAACTTCTGAACCGAACGCATCCCCTTATACCCGAAGTTGTACGCGAACTTCAGGAACAATCTGAAGTCCGGCTCCAACATCAGCCGACGGCCCATTTTCAAAGTGACGGACATAACCCTGTTTCTTTTCTAAATGCCGTGGGGGCGCTGGTGTTCATTGCGTTTTCTGGGCAGCCTGTTGAGCCAGAGCCTGTTGGGCACGTTGTCTGGCCTGATCTGCCTTGATTTGAATCTGGTCGAATGAAGGCAGGCTGGACAGCACTTCCGCGGGAACATCCAGATTACCCACGGTCGTTTTCAGTTTGTCGAGACAGCGCTGGCGTTCTTTGAGAGCGCGTTCGTCGTCTCGTTCTTTCGAGAATCGCGATTGTGCTTTGGCGCTTCGATCCCGGAGCATCGCGTAAATATCACCACCAAGCAGTGCCGAAATATCGACTTTCATCCCCTCGCGGCGAACATCGTCTGAGCTGATTTCATCGCCATTGATCGGGCCCGCCTTATATTTGGGGAACATGATGGCAACTTCCGGACAGACGCGAGAACAGGCCGGACAGTCGGTTTTGCAGTTACTTTCGTTCTGCACCTGAATTTTACCGTCCGACGTCGCTCCATACACATCGAACAGACAGAAACTCAGACATTGCATGCAATTCGTACATCGGCTGAAATCGATGACTGGAAACCACGGTTTCCAGCGTTTTCCGCTCGGTGCATCGATCGTGTCGGCGAGCCGTTCGTCCACAACGGACAAGACTGCCTCCAGATCAAGACCCGAAATATCACGAAATTCCGCGAGCGGCTTTCCGGCCGTTTCGGTCGAATCCGCTGCCGGTGGCAGCTTCCCGGAGAAATTTCCAAGCACCATTCTTGGCTCACGGCCCGGAGATCCCGGTGAACCCAGCTGACGATCTGAACGCGCGATCGTGACGGGAAATCCGCGTTCCAGAATCTTTGTCATCAACTGACCGCGAAACGAACTTTCCAGCGGCGCCGCTGAGTCACCTTCATACAGCACAACGCGAGGCGTTACTTTAGGGGCAATCATGTTCGATCTGCTCCAACATCTGAAGTCTCAAGGAATTCGTTCTCATGGATCTGTATGCCCGCCGATGCTTCACGTGGTTTCATAAGAGCCTCCATCGTTTCTGCAGCGTTCAATGTTCGCATATTAATGATCTCTGGTCCCGCCAGGGGCAGGGGTTGTCCTGCGGCCACGAATAACCCGTGCACTGCTCTGGGATAGCATGCTGCGATCCGAATGTCCGGATTCTCCGCGATCTGCTGAAGAAGCGGATCGCGATTTGCGGACATTTCGCAGAGATCAGGAACACAATCAAACTCGATGCCGGCTGCCCCGAGCTGTTCCAGCACGCCCTGCTTAACGTCTTTGGGAATCACCTGCGCAAACGCACAATGGCAATACAGAATTCGCGGCTGATCACTCATCAATTAAACTCAACCTGTTGTTCAGTACTTTTTCGCAGACGAGAGTTGAAAATGTTTAACGTCCCGCTGTTCAGGTCATTCCCTGAAGCCGGTAAGTGGGCACAGGGCGCCCCGGCCGAAACGCTTCAACATGCTCAAGCGTATGCGTCAGTTGAGATTCAGCGGCGAGCCGAACCAGTTCTTCGACAGCCAATTGTTTCAATTGTTCCGGATCACCCTCAGCCCGCAGATTGAGAATCAACTGACCTGCTTCGAGGGGCTCGGCCAGTTCGTGCGACAGTTCCATATTTCCGGCATTCCGAACCTGATTGCCAACCGCAAGGTCGTTGCCGCTATCCGGCATCAGCGTCATTTTAAGATGTGCGATTTCGACCCCATGTCCTTCGAGTGCCTGTTGGAGATTTACGCCGAGTCGTTGCAGGAAAACGTTACCATCAAACTCATGTTCACCTTCGAGTGCTGCTGAGAGATTCAGCCATCCCAGCATTGCCTCTCCCTCCGCGTAGGTGTCATAGTCGATCTCCATTGATGAAATGTGGCTTTGCTCGCTGCTCGTCAGCAGTGCCAGCCATTCCTCAACTCCGCGTCCTTCCCGTGCAGAAATACAAATCACCGTGGCAGACGGATATCTCGATTCGAGATGTGACTGCAATTCGCTCTGTTGTGCATCGTCAAGCAGATCACATTTATTAATGACAAGAATGTCTGCTTCTTCGAGCTGCTTTTCAAAGATATAGACCACTTTCGCAGAGAAGTTCTTCCCCTTCTCCAGACCCAGCACCTGCCGGGTACGGATCGGATCGAGAACCACACTGAGTGGTGCGACGCTGTAATTGTCACCATACATCCTCTGCAGCGGGTAACTGACGGTAGCCCGAAGATCGGTGCAACTGCCAACAGGCTCAGCAAGAAATACATCCGGGTGCAGATCGTCTGTAAGTTTGCCCGCCGCTTCGACGAGCGAGCTAAACCGACAGCAAAAGCAGCCCCCCGTGATCTCCTCGGTCGCAAACCCATGCGATCTGAGCATCGTCGTATCAACCAGACCAAAACTCTGGTCGTTGGTAATCAATCCGACTTTGCGGTCCTGGTCGCGAAGCCGGCGTGCCAGCTGCAGAATCGCAGTCGTCTTGCCAGCCCCCAGAAATCCGCCAATCATCACGTATTGTGGCATCAACATGTTTTATCGTCCGGTGCCTGTTTCTGTTCCTGCAGCATGCGTTCCACCGTCGCATCGAGCAGGCCGATGTAACCATGGACGTCCATCGATGTTTCCGGCGGCTTACCGCTCACACGATACAGCCAGCCCCGCTCATAGGGATCCCGATCCAACAACGCCGGATCGTGTTCCAACTCTGGATTCGAACCTTGAAAATTGCCGTGCATGACAGAATACAGGTCCGACACGGCTTTGAAGCCTTCGATGCTACCAACGATCTGCCCCGGTTCCAAGTCTCTACCTGGCAGAACCTCAAATCTCAACTCGACAAAGTCACCCAACATACGAGTTGCAAATCGAGTCAGGCCGATCCGCCACACGCCCGGCTCTTCTTCCAAAAGCCAGAAGTGCGCCTGTGAATATAAACGATCAATCGGCAGCCGTGTCGTGAAACGAGCCCGTTTGTAGTAGATTGTCCGCTGCGGATCGACCGGCATCGCCCATTGTCCCCATGGTGGACCGAAACACACCGTCGATCCAGAATTGCTCCTGTGTGACCTCGTCTGAGGCTCCGGAGTCTATTGCAGCAGATCGCGCCCTGCAAGGAGCCGTACAAAACCCTCAAACAGGAATGTGGCGTGAACGTTTTATTTCATGGCGAATCAGTCAAGTCAGGCTGAAGTCCAAGTTCATCCGCGCTAAGACGGCCGTCCTTCACAAAGCGACGAGTTGACGACAGTCAGGGCTCCACGCCAGACCGCAGTTCGCTTGAGTCTGTCCCCGCAGAACTGATCCTACCACGGCGCTTCCATCAGATCCACGATGCGGGCTGCGAGGCGTTGGGCTGCCTCCTGTTGCGCCGTCGCAAGGGAATGCCCCACTTCCGGTGCAAAGCTGACGTTACTCGCCTGTTGCGTCAACTGCGGGCCGACCGGAAATGTCTGCTGATGCAAAATCTGCCCGCTGCGGCGATCGACCCACGTCACTTCCGCTCCGACCATTAACTGCAGTTCCCGCGGGTCATCATAGCGTGTTTCGCTGAGCACGGATTTGCCGATTTCGACGATGCGGCCTTTCAAAATGGTGTCTGCGGTTTCAGCATCCTCCAGACGATAGGGAGTCCTGGTTCGAATCTCCCGCTGGACAGCTTCTGTCAGCAGATAGTCCAGGTTCCGGCGCGATGATTCGGACTTAAAAACCGGGACATGCACCGTCCGCACGTCATGCCGCGTCTGAGTTCCAAGCGTATAGCCACAACCCGCGCTGGCGACGATGCAGATGAGGAGCATTCGATTGACAATTTTGCGAAACATGACCGCATCAGGGTGTCAGGGAAACATCGTTCGACCGGGACCGGTTTTGTCAGTCGATGAGTCACTCACCGACTTCACCTTCTCGGAACCTCGGCCCGGGGATTCGGACGGTGGTGGTTCCGTGGCTGGCAGGGACTCGACATATTCCCCAACTTCCGGAAGCCCCTGAAGTTCACGCCGATCGATGGTCTTTAAGATCGCCCGCGCATCTCTGGCGAACGACGTGTCGGGATATTCATTGATCAATTGGATACAGGCGATGGCCACGGCACGGGGTTTGCGTTTTTTCTGATAGTATTCAACTTCGTACCACGCCCGCTCTGCTTCCTGCAGATAAATTTTCTGCAGATCTTCCCGAAGCTGTTGTCTCTCATGCGATGCCGGGAACAAATGCAGGGACTGCTCCTTCAGCTTTTGAGCGCCCTTCAATTCACGGCCTTCGTAATAAGGTCCCTGATAGCTCATCTGCTTCACATGTGCTCCCAGGACAAATGCGTCTTCAAGGTGCGGGCTGTCAGAATACTCCTCCCGCAGGATTTCAAAGTAACGATCGGCTTCGACAAAATTTCCCTTCCGCTGATAATAGGTCGCTGTCAGCATCAGAGCGTCGTCCGCCAGCGGACCAGTCGGATCGTTCATCCAAATCGATTTAAGGCATTTGAGCGCATTTCCCTGAGTATCAAACCAAGGCCGCGACTTATCATGAAAGTTGGGGAGAATTGGCACCCGGATTGTTGGGTCACTGGATTTCTTTGCCGGCGTGGTATCCTCGACGACTTTCTCGCCACTCACCTGACGGATCGCATTTTTCGCGACAGGATCCGATACCTCCAGCCAGATTCTGGCGATGGCGAACAGCCGTCGCGTGGCGGGTTCTACGTACCGCGTCGATGGATAGTCTGCAAATAGCTGATCGTATCCGTCCTGCGCCTTGCCGTATTCCCCTTTCGCATACCATGATTCGGCCAGATAAAACTGTGCCTCTTCACCCAGCGATGATTCCTTGAATTTTTTGGCCGCTTTTTTACCGAGCTTAACGGCCTGATCGTAGTCGCCGCGTTCGTACGCCGAACGACAAGCCGCTACTTCGCGACGCTCTTCGTCCGAAAACCGCCGTCCCAGTTCAAGCGGATCTTCATCGCCAAACAGTTTCCGTTCCAGCGGTCCGCGAATCGAATCGGGCTTGAGCATATTCGTGACGTCCAGCATTCCGGAATCGCCGTCACGTGAAAAGGTGGAACACCCGGCGCTCATGACCACCATCATCGCCAACGTCAGGATCACGCGGTATGACTGAACCGCAAACGCAGAACCCCGCAGGTCGCGGCGATCCTCTGATCGGCAGCGACTTACCGATTCCATTCGGCGGTCGAGCATCCTGCAAAACTGCATAGCAAAATTAATCCTGACGTCAGAGAACGGCTCAATTCACCTACTGCCGAAAAACCATCGGCTTTTCAGCTTTGTTGTTCTGATTCCTGTGACTTAACAAATTCAGATCTGGATGTAACGCAGAGTAGACGGCCTGCGTCCCAGAGCATGGGTAATCGCGGAAACAGCAAGCCGGTGACACTCCTGTGCCTGTTTATTATTGATTTCTATGGTATGAATTTTTTCCGGAGATTCCTGTGCCAGTTGACGCAGAATCTCGATCGCCCCCGTCGAAACTGAAACACCAGCATACTCTTCGCGGCGACAGGCACCGCAGAGCAGTCCCCCCTGACTGACCCAATGAGCAAACTGCGAACCAGTTTCCACGGGTTCGCCACACACGGAACATTCAAAGAGATTTGGCAATAAACCGACAAGTTGCAGGAGCGAGACTTCGAAGTGAATAATGACGGAAGCTGAATTGGTTTGAGAAGAAGAAAGGGCAGACAGGGTGGAAACAGCGAGATCATAGACTTCTGGAGCCGGGTCGAATTCTTCCGTGAGGCCGTTGAGTAGTTCAGCGACGTAGTAACCGCCATAGAGACTACTCAAACCACCTTTGGCCCCTGAACTCTGCGGCTGAAAGCGGCTGATCAGACGCGCTTCCGTCAGCAGATTGAGAGTCCCGGAAGATTTTCTGATAAAGACTACGCGACACGCCGAAAGCAGGTCAAGAGCAGCATCAAATGGTCCTTTAAGCCGTTTAGCTCCCTTAGCTAAAGCCGCGAACTTACCAAATTCGCGACTGAAGAACGTGATGACTCGGCTGGATTCGCTGAAATCCACCTGGCGAATCACAAGAGCATCGGCTTTTTCGAGCGACACGATTGCAGAGTTCCTGAAAAGAATGAGGCAGCCATCGATTCCATGAGCTATTGCTGACGGATACGAACCCGCCGATACTCCATCTGCCCTTTGTCACCTTCGAGGCCAATCGGTCCCGTGGCTGGCACTTTCATAGCGGCTTCGATGACCTCTCCATTACATGTGCAGTGGGCCGTTCCGTCTTTCACTACAACCACTAACTCATTCCAGTCACCTGATTTGAAGTTCTTTAAATCTTTGTAGGGACCTGCGAGCGGAAAATCGCGACATTGCAATTGAGGGTCACGGATGAAAACGCCACTGTCAGCGTTTGGGGAGGCTCGGAATTCCAGTTTGAGTGTGAAGTTCCCGCTGAAATCCTGAATTGTATACAACTGCTGGATCTTGCGGCCTTCGGGCGGAGTGGTGACGACAAGACGACCATTCTTCGCCAGATAACGACCTTCTGGTGTGACAGATTTCCCATCAAAGTTGACGGGGGTGTCTACAAACGGCCAGATGACACTGGAGTCACTGGCCATCCATTTAAGGGCACCGGCTCGGGATTTTTCGGGTGTGACTCGGTAGCCCCAGCCGGTCAAATCTTTGCCGTTGAACAGGCTGACGAATCCTGGCTCCGGTTGAAAGTCATCGGATTGCGTTTCAATGAATCCCAGCGTTGCCAGTACCGGCCGCAGGGCTCCTGCCCATTTCCGGTAGCCGATTTCATTTGGATGCAGCAGATCAGGCATTTCTTCCACTTTGGCATCGCCCATGTCGTTGGCGAACAACGCCCATGTTTCCAGCACGGTGATTTGTGAATCCCCGCGAACCACAGCCGCACAGAGCTTGTTAATTTCTTTAATCCTGTCCGCCGGACGGTTCATTGCTGCAGAGCTGGGAAAAACTTCGCACAGGACAATCGGCATCTGCGGATTGTGTTTCTTCAATTCAGCGATAATCAGCTTTACGTTGTTCGCGATCGTTTGCGGTTCGGCCTTTTCCTCCAGATCATTCGTACCCATCAGCATCACGACGCCAGCTGGATTAAGGTCCAGGACATCGCCCTTCAATCGGATCAGCATGCCGCGCGTTGTGTCGCCGCTGATACCTCGATTGGCCACTTTCATGTCGGGAAACGCGCCATGCAAATCATCGCCCCATCCCTGCGTGATTGAATCGCCCAGAAAGACCACAGAGTTCTGATCCTGCTGCACCCGCTTTGCCCAGGCGGAACGTCGCTCGGTCCATAGCCCTCGGAACCAGTCGTAGCGACGAATCGGCCCGGCACCGGGCAGGCCGTCGTCGGTCGCTGGTAGTTGAATGTCGATGTCATCATCTGCATACGCTTCAGGAAATGCACACGGCAGATTCGACGTGACAGATAACAGCAGAAGAAAATGCAGACAGACAAGATAATGTCTCACGGTACCTCTCTCCGGATCCGGTAACAGTTGAACGAGTGTTGTGAAACTCTAGCGATTCGGCAATCGAATGCGTAGCGACAGCACCCCGGAGCGAGCGTTGCGGCCCAGCCCACAGGTCAACACCGTTTCAGGCAGCTGTAAGTCGACATGGGGTGCATTCTCCTGGATTATTTTCAGGAGAAGCGACGATACCGGAGGGGACTGGACATCGCAAGTTGGAGCGGGTTCTTGCCCTGCAGAATTGACCTTGATGCCGATTGACGTGGCAGGTCGAATAGAGTTTGGCTGCGAAGCAGCCGAGTGCGGTAGCCT
>JAGQQS010000039.1:1053-6905 GCA_020426105.1 Planctomycetaceae bacterium | reverse complement strand
TTCGGTGCAGTTACTCACTCAGGATGAACCGTCCTGAGTGAGTAACTATTGCATGACAAAGCGACCGTGCAGATCTCAATCCTGCATGGGTCCGCGATCCTCGAAACAGCAATACTCGTCCCCACGTCGCATTGGGAACTGTGTTCACAGCTGCGATTCACGCCGCTTTTATCGACGCAAAGAAGTTGCCAGTCCAGAGTCGTTTGCTGAGCCCCAAACGAATGGCTCGGCCTGAGACGGTCGGTTTGACTCAGGTGCTGCGTTATCGCGCCATGGGCCTGCTGAACGCTTAATTCTCGCACGAAATGCGTCAGTTCACAGTGAATGGCATTCTTTGTCCCTCATCGTTGAACCAGCTTGAGGCGGCTCACCACGGCGCCGGACCACAGGGTGACATGCGGAACACCTGCTTCCTCGGTCATTTTCCTGATGGAGATGGTCTGAACTTTCCCCCATTCACAGGAGCAATTCGTGATTGGTCTCACTCACAGCCAAATTCGTATGATGCGTGTCACGATCCGGCAATCACTCGGGTTGGATTCATCTCTGGGATATTTGTGCATGACATTCCGAGCTAACTTAGACGGTCTGTGGATTCAGGCGGTCGCTGGTTGCCAATGAATCGTCTATATCGATTTCCTGACTGTCTGAATCTGGTCCGAATCCGGGCCGGGACATTGTCAATTCGTTGCGACGTGAATTGTTTCTTGTACCGGCCTTCGGGACGTGATAAAATACAGGGTTGATTTATTCCCCACCTGGTCTCCGATCCTCCCGCCTCCGGAGAGAGTTCATGGCTTCGGTATTCCGAGCTTCGCCGCACTGTGTTGCGCCTCAGCATGCAGGTCACTCATTCGGTAATTTTTTCGGTCGTAATCGAGAAGGCGTGTTCTTAGATACGCGGCGATCGATGCTGAAGGCCGGGATGGCGGGTATCGCTGGGTTGTCATTGCCCGGATTGATCGAGGCGCGGGCCGAGGCGACTCGCGCTGGCAACAGTCTGCCGACCGGAAAGAGCATCATCCTGCTGTGGATGGCCGGTGGCCCCAGTCATATCGACACTTGGGACAGCAAGCCTGACCGTCCGTGGATCAATCGGGGACCGTTCGGTGTGACGCAGACGAAATTACCCGGCGTCGTCATTTGCGAGCATTTGCCGAAGCAGGCCGCGATGCTCGACAAATTCACGATCATTCGTTCGGTGGATGCCCGGCACAGCAACCACGAACCGAATATGGTATTTCAAACGGCAAATCCTGCGGCCGAACCACGTGTTAATCCGGAAGCCGTGATGTATCCGTCCCTGGCATCGGTCGTAGCCAAACATCACGGCGCGAACCATCCGGCGATGCCACCCTACGCCGCGTTTATGAAGTCGCGTTCCCATCTGGCTTTCGCAGGTTATCTGGGAAAACAATACGATCCGTTTATCTGCGACAAAGCGGCGGCGTTGCCAGTTTATACGAACGTCGGCATCGACACAGGCAGTATGACAGGGGGAGATTTGTTCCAGATGCCAAGGGGGTTGTCAGAATCGAGGCTGCACGAACGAGTCAGTTTGTTGCAGCAATTTGATCAGATGAAAGCGGGAATCGACCAGGACGGTTCATTGGCAGCGTTGAATTCTTATCAGCAGCAGGCGGTCGATTTGCTGCTCGGTGATCGCGCTCGAACGGCCTTTGACTTGAAGCGGGAAGATCCGGCGGTTCGTGCGCGATACGGCAGGCATCTATGGTGTCAACAGGCGCTGATTGCGCGACGACTTGTTGAGGCGGGTACAACATTCGTCACGCTTGACCTGAGTTACCATGCTGCTTCGGGTACCTGGGACACACATGGCGATAATATTCCGCCGTACGGAGGCATCACAAAAGGTCTGGGCCCGCTGCTGCCATTGTTCGATCATTTGATAACAACCCTCGTCAGTGATCTGGAAGAACGCGGATTGCTGGATAAAGTCATGATCATCGCGATGGGCGAATTCGGAAGGACTCCGATGATGGGTACTCAGGACAGTACTGACGGGCGTAACCACTGGCAGGAAGTGATGTCGATGTGTATCGCGGGCGGCGGGCTGCGACACGGGCAGGTGATCGGGGCCACGGAAAGTGACGGCGGTTCGATTAAGGAACGCCCGGTGACACCTGCGGATCTTGCGGCTACAATCTTTCGTTACTTCGGAGTTCCGCAGCATGTCCAGTACACGGACCACCAGGGTCGGCCGCGTTTCGTCGTAGACGGTGGGAGCCCAATTGCAGAATTGTTCTGACGCCGGGGTATTCAGAAATCTTAGCAGTTAAGGACTCAGGCATGTCGGACAACGTAGCGCCTCAGCCAGGCGCCCTGACGCTGGGGGGCATGCAATTCTGGGGCGACGTCTGTTACCTGCAGGGATACAGGATTCAACGCAATGCGTTTACCGGCCATTTTCGTCTGCTCGACAAAAATAACCGCCGCTTTCAATCGGGAACGCTGCACGATTGCCGGAAAGTTCTCGATCAGATTCAGACGGCATACCAATTGAAACCCGACACGGGTCATGCTGTCATCTATCTTCACGGGATTGGTCGATCCTCCCGTTCAATGCGTCCTTTACTCGAGGGGATGCCCAAAGCGGGTTTTGTCCATGTGTTGTTTGAGTATCCCAGCACCCGGGTTCCGATCGCACAGTCGGCAGAATATTTGAGTTCCCTGATCACGTCGCTGACGGATGTCACAAACATCAGCTTCGTGGCGCATAGCATGGGAGGATTAGTCGTCCGGCGTTACCTTCAGGATCACCATGATCCGAGACTCTTGCGGATGGTGATGCTGGGGACACCCAACAAGGGAGCCGAACTGGCGAACATGCTTCGGCGAAACCTGATATTCCAGACGGTTTATGGTCCTGCGGGGCAGGAACTTGTTACGGATTCGACCGGTACGATTGGTAATCTGCCGATACCGTCGTTCGAGTTTGGTATCATTGCGGGAGGCCGGGGGGATGATCGGGGCTTCAATCCGCTTTTACCGGGAGACAATGACAGCACTGTCACGATCAACAGCGCGCGGCTGGCCGGTGCCGCTGATTTTCTGCGCATCCCGAAGATACACTCTTTTTTGATGGGTGATGAAACGGCGATTGCGGCGACGCGATGTTTTCTGGAGCACGGCAGGTTTTCTATGACAAGAGATCCGCAACCTATTGGAAAGGAGGCCGCTGCATGTCGCTGATTAATGCCAGCCTGTTATTTGGGATAGGCCTGGCTACTTTGCCTGTGATATTGCATATGATCATGCGGGCAAAGCCGAAGCGAATTGAATTTCCGGCACTGCGTCTGCTGAAGAGCCGCCAGACATCCAATTCACGAAGAATGCAGTTGCGTCATCTGTTGCTGCTCCTGTTGCGGACGCTGCTGATTGCGGTGCTGGTGCTCGCCCTTACGCGACCATCGCTGCCGGCGGCGCGTTATGGGTTGCGATGGTGGGAATGGCTGACGCTGGCATCCACCGGACTAATCAGCGCTCTTACTTACTTCTGGCTGCGGCATCGCACGTCTGTCCGGCACGCGGCAGCGTTTGATCTCAAAGAACGCCGCAGCAGACTGCGTCTGTGGAGCGTGGTCCTGGGTTCCCTGGCTGCGATGATTGCGGTTGGCATTCCGTGGGGCCTTCGCGTTCGTGGGGAACTAGCTACGCCGGGCAACGAAGCGACGGAAAACGTGCCCATCGCTGCCGTGTTTATTATCGACACCAGTGTCAGCATGAATTATCGCTTTGAAAACAAAACGCGTCTGGAACAGGCACGGACGATTGTCCAGGAGCATCTTGGGCGGCTTCCGGCAGGCAGTCGCGCAGCGGTTTCCGGGCTTGGTCCGGAGGACGACATTGTTTTTCAGGCTGATCTGGCAGGCGCTGCATCGCGTCTGGAGACATTGGAAACCACAACGGTACCGGAATCGATTAACCGCCGCCTGAAAGCGGCGATCCAGTTTCAAATTGATGATCGAGTTCAGGATCAGGAGCGTATGGGAACTGGCGGCACGGCGGATACTCACGCGCGCGAAATTTACGTGTTGACCGATTTTTCGAAGACGGCGTGGCGGGAGCCTGATGAGAGCGGACTGTCAGACGCGCTCAAAGCGTCGAGTTGGCTTCAGGTATACCTCGTGGACATCGCGGTCCCACAGCCGATCAATGACTCAGTATCACATCTGAAACTATCGGAAGAGACCAGCGTTGCCGGTCGAGATCTGCTGTTATCCATGACAGTGTCTTCAACGTCGGGCGCACCGGAGCTCAGGCGGGTGGAAACATTTGTTGTGGAGAACGGTGTGGAAACTCCGGCGGGCGCACCACAAAACGTGAAGATTGAAAACGGAGCCGCTCAGGTTAACTTGACACTTCGCGTTGCCGGCACGCAGCCATTTGTGGAAGGCATTGTGCGATTGACGTCGGAGGATCCGCTCCCGGAGGACAATTTTCGTGCATTTACGTGCGGCGTGCGTACAAGGCCGCACGTTCTGTTGATTGCGGATCGACTCGATGAGAGTAAGTACCTCCGGAATGCTCTGCAGCCGATGGAACTGGAACAGCAGGGTATTAAGTACTGCGAATGTACGAGAGTGACGACAGCGCAGGCCGGGCAGCAGACGTTTTCCAATTTCGACGTCGTGATGGTCGTAAATTGTCAGCGTCCCGATGAACAACTCTGGGAAAGTCTGCGAAATTTTGCAAACGCTGGCGGCGGCGTATTTGTCGTGGCGGGATCAAACAGGATTGACCTGAATGCATGGATGACGGATGCCGCCAGGGACCTGCTTCCGGGCACGCCATTGCAGTTTGTCAACTTTAATACGGCCCCCGGAAATCTGAAACTTGTGACCGACCAACACCCCGTCACCAGGGAATTCGCTGAAGATGATTCGGCACGCGTGGAATTATCCCGTGCGGCGTTTGATCGCTGCCGGGCAATTGATCCAGATCCATCGGCGATAACGCTGCTGGGATTCACGGGCCCGGGCGATCGCCCCGCGTTGCTCGAGCGCACCGTCGGACAAGGCCGATGTCTGATGTTCACATCAGCCATGGACAATTTACAGGACGGAGGAAGTCAGTGGAATAACTTTGTCGTCGATAACTGGGCATTCCTGATGCTTACCGACAAAATTCTACAATACCTGACAGGGGCGAGTGGAGCGAAACGGAACTACGTCGCCGGGCAGACAATTGTGATTCCGGTGCCAGCCAGTCAACGATTTGATCGTTATTTATTGCGACGCCCTGGACTTCGGCAGACTTCGGGTGTCCTGCCGTCAGACGAATCTGCGGTGTTGATCATGGACGCTCACGAAGTGGGACACTATCGTCTAAAACCATTTGAGTCCCGCAGTCCGTTTGACGCCGCATTTGCCGTCAATATGCGCGACGAAGAAAGTAACCTCGAGAAGATTCGTGACGATCAGATAAACGCCATGCTGGCTGGAAGTAATGTTTCCATCGTACACGCAGTTGAGGATTTGCAGCGCGTGGTCCGGGCTGGTCGCCTCGGGATCGAGGTGTTCCCGGTGCTGATGGGCTTGGCAATCCTGTTGTTCTGCGCAGAACATCTGATGGCGAACTACTTCTATGACGATGACAGCTCACAAAATTCAGCCGGAAACCCTAAAACCCAGCGTACTGCGAGTCAGCTGACCTGAGAGACTAGCTCGTGAAAACGAGCGCCGGACTGTCTGCTGCCAACAGAGTCCAGCGGTGCATGACCCGTTGGTTCGTGGGCTCGTAAGTGTCCTGAACGGCGACGATGTGATGTCTTACATGTGGCAGAATTCGTGAGTCGTCAGATTTCACCATCCGCTTCGGAAGTCTCACGA
>JAGQQS010000039.1:0-986 GCA_020426105.1 Planctomycetaceae bacterium | reverse complement strand
GGCATGATCCACATCTGTGCTGGCTGGCCGGGCCTGAAATGCGAATCCGGATTCCGGATCTCAGCGCGCACGAGTACCTGCTGACTGACAGGATCGACCTCCGGACTGACGAAGACCACTGTCCCTTCGATCCTTTGAACACTGTTGCTTTCACCGCAGCCTACCACGACCTTGCGCCCACGGGATTCCTGATTGATCAGATGCGCGCTCACGTAGCCTTCGACGAAAAGGACATCCATCCGAATGATCCTCAGGACCGACTCACCCACTTCAGCCCACTCCCCCGGACTTCGCAGGCGTTCGACGACGACACCGGCGAACGGGGCTGTGAGTTTTCGCCGTCCCACTCTTTCACGGGCAATCGCGACTTGTTTTTCCAGACCTTTCAGATGCAGTGCCGCTGTTTCATGTTCGTGGACCGCTTTCTGGAGGGCATGTTCGAGTCTCTCGAGAGCCGCTTTCTGCTGAGCCACGATCGCTTCCCGACTTTGACTTCGCAGCAGGTCCACAGTCTGATCAAGTTTCGCTTTCTCCAGTTTTAACAGATCGTGATCACGGACGAGTGTCAGCCTGACTAATTGCTGTTCGGAAACGCTGGAGCTGAATTCTTTACGCGCGCTGAGAGCTCGTTGAAGATCCCCCTCGGAAACTTCGGTATCTTTCGTCGCCTGGCGAATACCAATGTCGGTGGATGCCATCGTCTTGATGGCTTCTGCCTCAAGCCGCGCCTGACTGAGCAGCTGCTGCGCTTCAGCGAGATTGGCGGTCGCAATCGGCACATCTGCTGACTCGCGATATTGCTTCTCTGCAATATCGAATTCAATCGTTGCCAGTTCGAGATTGAGTTTAGCTTCTGCATCATCGAGTTCGGCCAGCAGTTGCCCTGGCTGAATGCTGTCACCGGGGGCGACGAGAATCTGCTTCAACTGGCCGCGTTCCAGCGCGGGAAGATCGGCGGCATCTTTGATTCGCAGAAACACGTCCCG
>JAGQQS010000654.1 GCA_020426105.1 Planctomycetaceae bacterium | reverse complement strand
TGTGGTTTCGCCGATTTCTCCGGGTTCATCGTGATCTTTGCCGTATCCCGAGGTCTGGCTGAAGCAAAGGCCGAGTCCTGGTATCTCGGCGTTGTTGGAGCCGGGCTGTCGATGAGCTCCGGAGTTGGCAGCATACTTGGCGGCTGGCTGTCACATCGATTCGACGGCCGTGTGATCTTCCTTTCCGGGGCAGCATTGATCATCACCAGCGTGGTTGCCTGTGGCCTGGGTGATGCCACTCAGGTATGGTTCCTGCCGTGTTATTGGCTGCTGGGAATCGGACTGGGATTTTTGTATCCGCCACTCATGGGCTGGCTGAATCAGGGGGTCGATGCCCATACCAATCATCATGGAGTCAGTCGGACTCTGATCCTGTTCTGCGTTGCATGGAACGTGGGCATGATGTCCGGCCAATTGGTAGCCGGATCGCTGTTCGCATGGGGACCGCGCTGGACCTACGGAGTGTCGTTGTTCGTTTCGGTCATCAATCTGTTTTTGGCCGTTGCCGCAGCCCGCAGGGTCCCGCCGATTTCAGTGGTCACCGTCGAAAAAACGGCGGACATCCACGCCGCGGAAGCACGGGCTGTCGCCTTCAAGCGGCTTAGCTGGATCGCAAACCTGGGGGGGATGTTTGGCGGGAGCATGGTTTTTCATCTGCTGCCGGATCTGGCCGTCGCGATCGGGATTATGGCTCGTGATCATGGTAAACTCCTTGCGAGCTGGCGCGTGGTGATCATTGCGACTTATCTGGTGATGCACCGGTTCAGGTTCTGGCATTATCGGCTCCGCACGTCCCTGGCTTCGCAGATCCTGGCGGCATTGGGCCTGGTTGTAATATCGCAGGCAGAGTCTGCAGGATCACTGTTGCTTGGTCTGACGCTGCTGGGGCAGCTTGTGGGCTACAATTATTTTTCAGGTTTATTCTACAGTACCGCCGGAAGCTCACATGAAAGCCGCTCGCTCGCTGCAGGAATTCATGAGTCAACACTGGCCATCGGGATGGCGGTCGGAACTGTCGCTGGCGGAGCGCTGGGGTCGATCTACAATGTGCGCGTCCCGTATTTGCTGGCAGCCGTGATCCTGATGCTGATGGCGGCGATCCAGGTCGTTGCATGGTACCGCTGGGTAAAAGTTGGAAAACGATAAGGTGCACCATGAGTCGAACTCTTTTTGTCCGTGTCAACGTTCTTGATTGCTCGGGCGAGAATCCGTTTCCAGGTGAAGTCCTGGTGGAGGGTAATCGCATCACGGCTGTTCGTCATGGCGAAGGGAATTTGTCGCCGGACGACGCACAGATCGTCGATGGAGGGAGAACAGCGACGCTCATGCCGGGGCTGATCGAATCCCATTCACACCTGAGCATCGACAATACCGACGATCTGGCAGCGATCGGCATGGTTCCCCTTGAGGAAAACACGCTGATGGCCGCCCGCAACGCCCGTCTGTACCTTGACTGCGGCATTACCAGCTGCATCAGTGCCGCTGCGGCCAAGCCCCGGCTTGATGTCGTGATTCGTAACGCGATCAATGCCGGCGAAATTCCGGGACCGCGACTCCTGGCGGCAAGTCCCTGGCTTACAGTCACGGGTGGTCTTGGCGATCTGCGAACACTGCACATGCCGCACATGGCTTCCATGGCCATTGTCCTGGATGGTCCGGAACAGTTTCGACGGCAGGTGCGGGAGCTGATTCGTGAGGGCGTGGATATAATCAAACTGGTTGTTTCGGGGGACACGTTTGTTCCGCATGCTCCTTCCACATCCACCGTCATGTCGGAATCGGAAATTGCAGCCGCGGCAGAAGTCGTGCATGCGCATGGCAAACGCATGAGCGCCCATGCCCGCAGTGCCGATGCGGTGAAGTTGTGCGTCCGATACGGCGTGAAAGTTATCTACCATGCGAATTTCGTGGATGACGAAGCGCTTGATCTGCTGGAAGCAAACAAAGACTGGGTATTCGTCAGCCCGAACATCGGTTTCACAGCGATCGCCGCCCATGAAGGACAACAATGGTTTACCGAACAACAGGTTCAGGACCTGGGCTTTCGCGAAGAGCTTGAGGGTGCCGCGCGCGGTCTGCAGGAACTGAAACGACGCGGCGTCCGTATTCTTGGTGGTGGTGACTACGGATTCGGACTGACACCCCACGGCGACAACGCGCGGGATCTGGAACATCTGCATCGTTACTGCGGCTTCACTCGGATGGAAGCACTATTGTCAATGACAAAGAATGGTGGCGAAGCCATGGGGCTGCCGGGCGAACTGGGACAAATCCGTGAAGGTTTTCTCGCCGATCTGTTGTTAGTGGACGGCGATCCGCTGGAGAATCCGAAGCTGCTGCTGGACCGCAGGAATCTGCGTGTTGTGATGAAGGATGGTCTGTTGCACAAGTCGCCTGCTTAAAAGAAAGGCGACATCGAGTGGCTATGATGATTGTTTAACCCGACTCGCAGAGGAGGTTTCAGTGCCTTGCCTCCTCCGCGAGTCAGGTCAAAACGATGCGTACTACTGACAAAGTTCTTAACCTGGTTGCCCTTCCGGGGCTGCGGAGAAAGCGCGAATATGAGACACCGACTTTTGCTCTTGTTGACCATTGCAGCTGCGCATTTCCTGTTTCCGACCTCCGTGACAGCGGCCGAGCTGCATGGGAATGTCGCCACGGTGGATCTGACACCGCCCGCTGAATTAAAAGCACCGCTGGGAGGGTACGGAGAACGCATGAACGCGCCTGCCCACGGGGTTCATGATCGTATCTTTGGAAAAGCTTTGGTGATCACTGACGGTTCAAAGAAGTTTGCCCTCGTCACTGCCGACATGCTGGGGTTCCCGCCGCCGTTTAAACAGGCGGTCGTGGATCGACTGGCCAGTCGGGGCTGGACGACGGACAACATCATGTTGCTGGCCAGTCATTCGCACACAAGTATTGAAATGAACGCGATCAATCCCCTGAACACCTTTGATATTCCGCAGATCGGCATTCACAATCCGGACTTGTTTGAGTTTACGGTCGCGAATTTCGTCCGTCTGATTACAGAAGCGGACAAGGACCACTCCCCGATCCGGATTGGAACAAACAGCCAGCATCTTGCAGGCTGGAATCGTAACCGGCGCGGTGAGGACGGTGTCGTGGATAACGAACTCACGGTCACGCGAATTGATAAATCTTCCGGAGAACCGCTGGCGGTTTTGGTCAACTTCACGGCTCATCCAACGTTCATGACCGCGAGGGAGATGATGTTTTCCGGCGGCTGGCCGGGCCATCTGCAACGCACGACCGAGGCGCTCATTGGTGGTCACGTGTGTGTGATGTACTACAACGGCGCTGAAGGTGACCAGAGTCCCAGGGGCCGTCCGGGTTCCGGTGATAGTCGCTGGGAAATGGCCGAACGTTATGGCAGGGAACTCGGGATCGTGGTTGCGAACGACTGGCAGAACATCAAAACACAAGCCGACACAGAATTTCAGTTCCACAGGCAGACGATTCCTCTGCCTGACCGGAGTTGGCATCCGGATTTTCTGCAGACCGGTGG
>JAGQQS010000653.1:1394-3858 GCA_020426105.1 Planctomycetaceae bacterium | reverse complement strand
CGGTATTCTGGTTGTTGCTGGTGTGGTATTGCATTCCAGGATTATGCATGGCAGAGGAACGACCTGCGGAGCTCGAGATTCTGCAGCCGGGCGTGAAGTTGACTCTGGTCGCCGAACATCCGGCTTTGGCGACTCCCACTGGACTGGATGTTGATGCTCAGGGACGCATCTGGGTCGTCGCCACGCATACTCACTTTCGACCGGAAGACTACGTCGGACCGGAACATGATGAAATTCTGGTGTTCACTGACAACGATGGAGATGGCACGGCCGAACAGCGTCAGGTCTTCTACAACGCGACCGATGCGACAATGGATCTGGAACTCGGCCCCGCGGGCTGGGTCTATCTGGCGGAACGCGATCGTATCACACGCGTGAAAGATTCTGACGGCGACGGAAAAGGGGATGTGTCCGAAGACGTTCTGCTGCTGCAGACGGAGGCGATGTATCCTCACAATGGCCTCGAAGCACTGGCCTGGCATCCCGACGGAGATCTGGTGTTTGGCCTCGGTGAAAATTATGGAAAGCCCTGGACGCTGACCGGTACTGACGGAATCTCGATGAGTGGCACGGGTGAAGGTGGGATCTTCCGTTGTTCGGCCGACGGAAAGAATCTCCGAAGAATTGCGTATGGATTCTGGAATCCATTTGGCATCTGTGTACGGAATGATGGAGAGATCTTTGCGGCGGAAAATGATCCCGGTGAACGACCTCCATGTCGCCTGCTGCATATTGTGGAAGGCGGAGACTATGGATTTCAACAGACATATGGATCGGAAGCACATCATCCATTCGTCGCATGGAACGGAGAGTTGCGTGGCACGCTGCCCATGATTCATCCCTCGGGGGAAGCACCCTGCGGAATTCTGCCGCTGGGGCGCGGGCTGTTCGTTCCGTCGTGGGGTGACCATCAAATCGACTTTTTTCGGCTAAGTCGCAAGGGTGCCGGCTTTACTGCCAAACGAACGACAGTTGTGCACGGGAGTCGCTATTTTCGCCCAGGATGTATTGCCAGTGTGCCGGATGGTGAGGGAGGCAATGGGCGGAAAAGAACCTGGTATCTGACCGACTGGGTCGATGGTCGCTATGAAGCCCATGGTTTCGGACGTCTGTGGAGACTGGAGATCGACCTTGATGCAGCAGACTGGGTCGGCTCGCTGGACCCGGAACCGTTAACCGAGAACAGCCTACAAGCCGCGGCCCTGCGAAGCGGGAGCGTGCCCGTGAAACGCGAGTCTCTGCTCCACCTCGCTCAAAGCGATGATCCCTTTCTCGCAAGGGCGGCACTGATCGCTTTGTCTCGCGAGGCAGGCACCTGGAGCCCGGCCGAATTCAAAACCTGGCCCGCGGCCGACCGAATTCAGGCAGTCCTGGCCTTAAAGCTGGCAAGCGCGTCTCCTGACGCATGGATTCATGCGTTGCTTGCAGACGAATGCCCCGATGTTCAGTTCGAAACACTCCGCTGGATTGCAGATGCCCGGCTAAAAGATTTTCTGCCGGAAGTCGAAAGAATTCTGAACCGTAGTGATCTGGATTATCATCGCTTTGAGGCCGCAATCGCAGCCTGGAATATTCTCAATGGAAAATCTGAAGCGGGCATACGCAATCCGGAGCTGTTGCTGGCACGTGTCGTCGATGCTAACAGCAGCCCCAAAATTCGCGGCTATGCACTGCGACTGTTGCCTGTTCAGCCATTAAACGCACCTCAGGACGGAACGTCGCCAGTGCTTGAATTTCCTCCAGGGCTCACGCTGCCAATCCTTCAGGAACTTCTGTCGCTGAATGATGAAACCCTGTCGCTGGAAGTCGTACGTACCCTGACCGGAAATCCTCCAGCCGCCGCCGCGATCCTGGCGGAAATCGCTGCTGACGTACAACACAGCACTCTGCTGCGTACAGAAGCTATTTCCGGGCTGGCAACAGTCTCAGAACAGCACATGGATCTGCTGCTGCAACTTGCTCAGGACAGACAGCAGGCTGTACGCGAAGAAGCCCTCCGCTGCCTCCGAACCGCAAAGTGCTCTGCCACACAGCTGCACTTGCTTGAGTCACTTTTAGTGCAGTACCCCGAATCGGCCGATCTGATTCAGGCGGTCATCGAACCCGCGTCAATCTCAGCCGGTCGGCCGCCGGTCACCGACACAAAAGCATGGCTTGCCGCATTGGATGCCATCAAAGGTCACGCGGATTCCGAGAACGGTCGACGGATCTTTAATCATGGTCGTGTCGCACAATGTGCCAACTGCCATCGGCATAGCGGGCGCGGAAACGTCGTCGGTCCGGACCTGAGTCGTGTCGGGCAACGCAATGACCGCGTTTGGCTGTTGCAATCGATTCTAGAACCAAGTCAACAGATGGCTCCCGAGTACATGCCGCGTACGATCGTCCTGAAAGATGGACGGGCTTTTACCGGAATTCGCCTGCGGTCCTACACCCACGAAACAATTCGTGATACACATGGCCA
>JAGQQS010000653.1:0-1301 GCA_020426105.1 Planctomycetaceae bacterium | reverse complement strand
AATCGTGAGATTCGCGATTTGATGGCATTTCTCGAAACCCGCGCGGCTGATTAGTCAGACATCCGCTGGCACCAATTTCTGATTTTAGTAGTTCCAGGTTCAGGGAAACTGAACTAAACGAACGCATGGACTTTCGTGTAAACCACTTACGAGTGAAACGATTCGTGAGCGGTCCAGGGAGGAAAGGCTATGTGTTCAGGGAAGATAATGACGCGCAAGATCAGTGCCGTCGAGGTCAGTGGTCATGTTAAAAAATGGGTTGAGCCGCAACTGAAGCTGCAGGATGCCCGGCCAACATGCACAGCGTCCGTTGTTCTGGGATTGCTGCTCTTTGCGGCTTCGAAACTCAGTTTGACTTTTGCAGCTTGACGGGATCTGGAAAATGCACCATCCGATCCGGCCATTTGGAATGCATTGCTCAGGCAAGCCTGAGCATATTTGAACCCTACTCATCAACCACTACGAAGGACTTATAGCTACTGGTAGGAAAACCTACCCGTGGGATAGCTCTCCACCAAATCCACGATCACTGCTGGCTTATTGACAATGAGCTTGTATTGCATCGCACCATGACCAGAAGGCCAATTCTGATCCTCCGTCATCATAGGGTTGTGGTCTTTTATGGCAATCACTTTGATGAGCTTTGGGCGGGCGGTCTGAATGTAGTTGTAGGCCGCATTGTTCAATTCCTGCCGACCTATCTGCTTGTTTCGAACCTGCTCGAAACGGTGTTCGGGAGATCGAGTATCACCGAAATACTCCAGTTCATGCTCGGCAGGTATGGCGTTAAGCAATGCAAAAGCAGCTCCTCGATCCAAACGCCCCACTGCCAAACCAAGGGTCCTTTCTATCTCCATTAACGACATGCCTCTGATGAATTCAAGCGGAACGATAAAGCCTCGAACTATACAGGTTGTGTTCTTTACATAAGTCTGTCGCATTGTGGAGTAACTCGTAGAAAAAGATATGCGGTGGCTATTCGGACTCCAATCGCTTTCGTTCGCCGTCGATCGAGAATCGTGATCGCGAATCGACGGAATCAACCCATCTTATCACTCGTTTGCTATGCTTGGCAAACGTCGTGTTTAGCGACAATTGGAGCACAAACGGTGTCAGGAACGAATGGCGTTGTCCACGGGAATTTACGGGATTTTTTCGAACCACGTTGCCGGAACGGCGCTGCGCTTCGTCCGGCCTACGGAGCAGCATCTGCCAACTACTCGACGCGATCACAAGATGTTTCTATTATCAAGTGCCTGGTACTTAAGAAATTTTAAGACATGACAATGCTTTCGAAGCAG
>JAGQQS010000652.1 GCA_020426105.1 Planctomycetaceae bacterium | reverse complement strand
CCGTGGTTTACGCCGGACGAAGGTGCTGCGGTCGCTCGCATCGTCAGCGAACGCTTTGAATACGGACGCAACTTCTGCAACAAGTTGTGGAATGCCTGCCGCTTCGCGTTTATGAATCTGGAAGGTTACACACCGGGTCCAGTTGCAGAATCCGAATTGCAGGTGGAAGACCGCTGGGTGCTCAGCCGACTGGCGACCACGGTTCGCGAAGTGACCACAATGCTGGATCGCTATCAGTTCGACCAGGCAACTCGCGCTGTGCGCGAGTTCACCTGGAACGAGTTCTGCGACTGGTATCTCGAAATGCTGAAGCCTCGTTTCCGCGACGAGGCCGCTCGTCCTGTGGCTCAGCGATGCCTGGTTGTCGTAGTCGATACGCTGTTGCGGCTGCTGCATCCGTTTGCTCCGTTTATCACAGAAGAACTGTGGCACAAGCTGAACGAGGTCGCGCCTTCGCGAAATGCGACGCCAATATTGCCCGTGTCTCCGACGCGGGATAAAGCTGAGGCTGATGTACAACAAACCCGCGTCGGAGACACGGGGCACGTTGCCGAAAGCGTCATGATCGCCGCATGGCCAGATATGCCGATCACGATGATCGACGCAGCTCTTGAAAAACGCTTCGAACGACTTCAGGAAACGATTGTGGCCGTTCGCAATGTGCGATCGGTCTACGGCATCGCTCCCGGCGCGCCGCTGAAGCTGTTCATGCGCTGTGCTCCGGACGTTGCCGAGCAATTGAAAACGGTTGCTGGACAATTCGACTTCCTGTCAAAGACGATGCTGGCGGCTGCCGGACTTGACGTCACGGCACCAGAAGGTTCAGTCAGTTTTTCGATGCCAGATGCTGATGGCTATATTCCGGTGGGCGATTCGATCAACCGCGAAGAGGTTCGCCGGAATAAAGAGAAGGAAGCCGAAAAGCTGCGAGGATTTATTGCTGGTGCTGAAAAGAAACTCGCCAACGAAGGCTTCATGGCCAAAGCGCCTGCTGACGTCGTCGAGGGCATCCGGGCCACGAAGGCGGAGCAGGTGGCTCAATTGGAAAGCATTGAGCGGATTATTCGGGAGTTGAGTTGATCGGAATATATGTAGGTCCCGCTTGCCGAGCGGGATTTTCGCCGCAAGGTGAACTGAACGCGGGGAGTAGTTCGGTGTGGCGGATGACCGTGCCCGTGAAGTCCGCCAGCCCGAGTATGAAGTGGCGACTTCCATGGTCGCATGTCGCAGCGGGGCTGCGAAGTCCAACTCGGCAAGTTGGACCTACCGAATTGCCGTCAACGCACCTGGTCCGTGCGAACCGGGCAGTGAGCGACGGTTCTAATCCGCTGGCAACTTGTTGCGGTACTCTGGTGGAACCGTGAGCCACGGTTCTTTCCAGACGCGGCCAGCTTGTTCGGCGGCTTTCTTTGCAAGTTCGGAACTGCCAAGGAACCAGCACAGCTCGTTGAGTTCACCAACCATCTTTAGCCGCCGCAGCACTGCTTCCCCAGACATATCGATACCGTTCGAGCCTGACGGGAATTGTTCAGAGTTCATCAAGTCGCGTCTCCGGATCGCAGTTTTTCAATATCCGCGAGATCTTGTTTTCTGGCTGCAATCTCTTTCATTCGAATCAAGCCTGCGGTCGATACGACGGTGCATTCGACGTCGCCTATCTGGCCGTTGATTCGTCCCTCCCAAATTTCTTCGAGTGCTGGTGAGACGAGCATCAGATCGAGCGGAATCAGTTTATCGCCGACTGCCTTTGAGACACGATAAATCTCCATTGCCATTGGAGTTTTTGCCTTGAAAGGCATTCTACCGCTGGGAATCCAAAAGCCAGCAGTCTTCGCTACTTCGAGCACTTCGTTCAGGTGTTCTTCTCGAATGATGATGTCTATGTCCTGCGTTGCACGTGGATGTCCATGAATCGCCATGGCAAGACCGCCGCAGACCGCAAACGGCAGATTTGCGTTCCTCAGCGCTGTCACCAGAGCGATCAATTCGGCAATCACTATCACCGCTAATCTCCCGAAATCATGCTCGACTCACGATCCAGATCTGAACGGACGCTTCTCCCACGAATACCGATTTTACATCGACACCCGGCGCGGTTGTGAACTCAATCGAATCCGACAGCGTCTCGCCTTTGATGTAATCGCCCCATTCGGCAACCATGGCCTGGACGGTGTTGTCCGGCGAGTGATACTGGACTTTGATGCGGTCTTGAATATTCAGATTGGCATCCTTACGAAGTTGCTGCACCTGGCGAACGAAGTCGCGCGACATGCCTTCTCGGATAAGTTCCGGGGTGAGCACCGTACTGATGGCGACCTGGATTCCAGCGTCGTCGGAAGAAACCCATTCGGCGGCTTGTTCGGTGCTGACCAAAACGTCGTCCGGAGTCAGGTTGACCTCTTGTCCTTCCAGTTGAACGGTCAGGTTTTCGCCTCGCCGCAGCGGGGCCAGGACGGCATCGCCGAGTTCCGGCAGTTTGGTTCGCAGGGCATTCAGCAGCTTGCCGTACTTCGGGCCGAGCGTTTTCAGGTTTGGCTTGTAGGCGTACTTGACGAGTGAATCGAGGTTGTCCTGACGGATGACTTCTTGAATATTCAGCTCTTCGCCGATCACGTCGCTCAGTTTATCGATGGCTGCTGCCGTGGTGGCGTTGGAGGACGCAAATCGCAATTCGGCCAGTGGCTGGCGGACTCGAAGGTTTGATTCTTCACGCAGCTTGTGTCCCAGGCGTACCACCTTCTGCGCCGACGCCATGCGCAGGTTGAGGTCTGCGTCAAGCAGCGAAGTGTCGGCGGTTGGATAGTCGCAAAGGTGAACGGAGGAGGGCAGGGCGTTGTTGTTGCCGGATTCGTCAGGATTTGGAGCGGCATCGGAATTCTTATGAACTCCGTTACAGGGGAGATCCTGGCCCAGGGCCAGATTCTGATACATCCGTTCCGTCAGAAACGGAATGCATGGAGCCAGCAATCGACACAGCGTCACCAGCACTTCGTACAGCGTTTCGTAGGCCGCGTTCTTGTCAGTGTCGCTGGCGTCTTTGGATCGCCAGAAGCGACGGCGATTGCGGCGGATGTACCAGTTGCTGAGATCGTCGATAAAGCCCGCGGCTGCCGCACAGAACGCCGGCGCATTGTAGTTCGACATCTCACGATGAGCGACCTCGATCAGCGATTGCAGGTTAGACAGAATCCAGCGGTCGATTTCGGGACGATCAATGTAGCCGTCACGCTCCGCGTGACGAGC
>JAGQQS010000651.1 GCA_020426105.1 Planctomycetaceae bacterium | reverse complement strand
ATGAATTCTTTGCCTAAAGTGCAGCATCTAAACGGACCTGCATTACTTTGGCCAGTTATTGAACTCGTTATCATCATGACTGTACTTCTGTTGCGGATCAGTGCCCAAGTGATGACAGGGGTTCGTGTGAATCGGATTCAACAGCAGACTCGCAATGGCGCGCGGGTGTTTGTGAAGAAACGACGATTCGGCGGGAGCATTGCTATCTGGTTTGGCAACACAGTGATCGTGCCCGAAGTTTCGGGCGTGAGTCTGCGGAAGTTGCTGAATGGCGGTGAATGAACCGCAGGGACGTCTGGATTGCTTGAAATCGGGTTCCGATGAATTTGGAAGATGGTGTGAGCGCCATACGAACCGATGAGGGATTCCAACTGCTTTTCAGGATCGCGATGCAGTGTCAGATCATCGACGACGTCATGGATTTTGGCAGCGACTGTGCTCAACGCTTACCCGGCTTTCTGACAGCATCTGAATCGTTGCGGGAATCATTTGAACTGAAGTATGATGCGACTCGTTGCTACGCCAGCAATGGCGGAACATCACAGACGCGGAGTTTATTTCCGCTGAGATGCGCCTTGCTTGTGGTTTCGGAGTTTGCAAATCTCCTGATCACACTCGGACGCTGGCGTCAAAGAATATCGCTCGTTCATTCACTGCCAGAACTGCCGTAGCCCATGAGGCGATTCATTTGGAAGAAGGTTCCCATGTGCCAGGAAGGACCCGGCCACTTGATCACTTTCTTCTGTTGGATGTTCGCATTAACATAGCGGACATGCCTTTAGATCTGGATGATACGATTGTCGCGCTTGCCTCCCCCGCCGGGTCGGCATTGCGCGGGATCGTGCGCTTGAGCGGGGAAGGCACTGCCGAAACCATCGATCGACTGTTCCGCCCCGATGAATCTTCATTGCCGTGGCGCCAGACTAACCTGCCTCGCCGTTTCACAGGGCAGCTGGATTTAGCGAGCATCATGGTTCCTGTTCCGGTCGCCCTGATGTACTGGCCGACACGCCGTAGTTACACAGGGCAGCCGATGGCCGAATTCCACCTCAATGGATCCATGCCATTACTTGAAGCCACGCTGGAACATCTGTGCGAAACCGGAGCCCGACTGGCCCGCCGCGGGGAATTTACCATGCGGGCATTTCTGTCAGGTCGGATTGACCTGCTGCAGGCAGAGGCTGTACTCGGCGTGATCGAAGCTGCCGATCATGAGGAACTTCAAAAGGCACTGACGCAACTTGGCGGTCGAATGACTTCCAGACTTCGACAACTGCGCGGTGATCTGATCGCGCTGCTTGGTGACCTCGAAGCCGGACTGGATTTCGTTGAAGAAGATATCGAATTCATTACCGGCTCGGAAATCAATCGTCGTCTGGATGACGCGCTAACGCTGCTCAACGAGTTATGCGCTGTTTCGACCAGCAGACTACCGACGGGTTATCGGCGGCGCATTGTGCTCGCGGGACTTCCGAACGCCGGAAAAAGCACGCTGTTCAATCGCCTGACGGGCCAGGCGAACGCTATCGTCTCACCGATCGCAGGTACCACACGCGATTATCTTACGGCAGCGCTGAAGATGGACTCGCTCGAGACTGAACTGATAGACACCGCTGGCTGGGAGGATGCTTCCAGTCTGATTGAACAGCGGGCTCAGGAACTCCGCACGGAACAGGTGGCGGCCTCTGACCTGGTTGTCTGGTGTACCGCTGCGGATTTGGCAGAGTCTGACCGAATCGCAGACGAAGCATTGATCCAGGCAGCATCACTTCAGTGTCCTGCGATCATTCGTGTCGTAACCCGCTGCGACATTATGGCTGATGCGGCGGGAACCGAGTCGCATTCGCCGTCAGAAATGCCATTGCGTGTGAGTGGGGTCAAAGGAACAGGACTGGATGCGTTGCGGAATCGTATCCTGCGGCAGCTTACGGCATCGCAGTTCGCGCGGAGCGAACTACTAAGTACGACAGCTGTTCGCTGCCGGGACAGTCTGCGTCAGACGATACAATCCCTGGAACGGGCGAGCCAGGTCTTGAGGGAACAGGGTGGAGACGAACTGATCGCGCTCGAACTACGTCGCGCGTTGCTGGAATTGGGCACGATGCTGGGGGAGGTGTATACCGACGATATTCTCGACCACATCTTCAGCAACTTCTGTATCGGCAAGTGATGAACTATTCATGAATATCGCTGAACCCACGATTTCTGATCGTCGCCGCCGCGTCGGATGGACCGCACTGATCTGCTGGCTGATTGCGGTCGCGGGGCTATCGACGGAAGGCCGTGACTGCGTCTGGGCTGCCGCAGCGATGCGTATTGGACTTGTCCTCGGAGCGCTCTGGCTGTGCTTTCCGACCAAAACGCGTCCCGCCGCCTGGGCTGTGCTCACGCAGGGCCGACTCATTGCACTGATCCTTGGCGCCGTGTTCTGGAGTCGCGTCAAATACGCGCTGCCGTTCCTCGGGATTGCATGGCTGGTATTGTGGTTTATTCGTCCACGCACGAAGCGGGAATGAGTTTGTCGAGAATCCCGTTAACGAAGCTGCTGGAATTTTCGGTGCCGAATTCCCTCGCAATTTCGACAGATTCATCGATCACGACGGCCGCCGGAGTTCCCATGCGTGTCATCTCAAAGAGCCCCATTCGAAGCACGTTTCGGTCGGTTGGAGCCATGCGATCAAGTCGCCAGTTTGTCGCCGTGCGACAGATGAGATCATCCAGTTCGGTACGCGACGCCGTGACGCCGGAAATGATCGCCCAGCTGAAATCGCGTAACGTCACATCAGGGAATTCTTTCTGGAGCGCAGCCTGAACGCGATCCATCTCAGCCTCCGGATTCTGATCAAGCAGGTACAGCATCTGGAGTGCAAAACGACGAGCCTCAGAACGTCCAGCCATTAGATCTTCTTAAGTAAATTGACCATTTCGATTGCAGCCAGAGTGGCTTCATGTCCCTTGTTGCCGACTTTTCCGCCGGCACGATCGAGGGCCTGTTCCATGGATTCACAGGTAATCACGCCAAATGTGACGGGAATGCCCGTCTCCCGGGTGATACTCATGATTCCGGACGCCACCTGGCTGTTGATGTATTCGTGATGGGTCGTTGAGCCCTGAATGACGGCTCCCAGACAAATCACGGCAGAAAACCTGCCGGAACGCGCCAGTTTGGCTGCCGCCAGAGGAATTTCAAATGATCCCGGCACCCAGGCGATGGTGATCCTGTCAGCGTCGCCGCCGTGCCGAACCACCGTATCAATTGCCCCTTCGAGCAATCGTTTTGTGATGAGGTCATTAAACCGGGACACAACAATCCCAAAAGACGCATCAGCAGCGGTCAGCTGACCATAAAGTTCAGTGGGCATACAACCTATCCGAAATTCATCGACAATAAAAATTCTTCGTTGGACTTTGTACGTTTCAGGCGATTCACGAGCAGCTCGATCGCGTCCACCGGATTCATGTCGTTCAGTACACGTCGCAGCACCCAGATCAGTTTCAATTCTTCTTCGTTCAACAACAATTCTTCGCGGCGGGTTCCTGAACGGTTCACATCGATGGCAGGCCAGATGCGTTTTTCGACCATCCGACGATCCAGATGCAGCTCGGTATTGCCCGTGCCTTTGAACTCTTCAAAAATCACTTCGTCCATTCGGCTGCCGGTATCAATGAGTGCCGTCGCGATGATCGTCAGACTTCCCCCTTCTTCCACGCAGCGTGCGGCACCAAAGAATCGCTTGGGATGCTGCAGGGCACTGGCGTCAACACCTCCCGAAAGAGTCTTTCCGGAATTCGGAATCTCCGTGTTCCAGGCCCGCGCCAGACGCGTAATGCTGTCGAGAAAAATAATGACATCGTGGCCGTATTCGACCATGCGTTTCGCTTTTTCGATGACCATTTCGGCCACCTGAATGTGCCGAGACGTGGGTTCATCGAACGTACTGCTCACCACTTCACAGTTCGCACTTTTCAACTTACGTTCCATGTCCGTGACTTCTTCAGGACGTTCGTCGATCAGCAGGACAATCACATAGGCATCGGGATGATTCTTCTGTGTGGCTTTCGCCATCTGTTGCAGCAGAATTGTCTTGCCAGCTCGCGGCGGCGACACGATCAGGCCTCGCTGCCCGAGTCCAATTGGAGCGATCAGGTCTACGATCCGCGTACTGACAAATTCCGCATTGTCCGCCAGACGCAGACGGCGTTCCGGGTGCAGTGGAGTGAGGTCATCGAAAAATACTTTGTTCGTCAATTCATTGGGATCTTCACCATTGATGGCTTCCACCCGCAGCAACGCAAAATACCGTTCGTTCTCCTTCGGTGGACGAATTTGCCCGGCGACCGTTGCTCCCGTGCGCAATCCAAACCGGCGAATCTGACTTGGACTGACATAGATGTCGTCAGGACATGGCAGGTAGTGGTAGTCCGGGCTTCGCAGAAACCCAAAGCCGTCGGGCAGAATCTCCAAAGTACCCTCACCGAACATGAGTCCGT
>JAGQQS010000650.1 GCA_020426105.1 Planctomycetaceae bacterium | reverse complement strand
GTCGATCGACGTGTGATTCCGGGAGAGAACCTGAAACAGATTGTCTCTGAGATTCGTGAGTTCCTCGCAGCGCGTCTGACCTTTGATTTTGAATTGGATCCGCCGTGGATTGAGTGCGCGGCTCTGACGGATGCGGACAACGCAGATCTTGCCAGTGCCGTCCTCGCCTGCTTAACCGCTGTTGATGGACCGCATGCTGCAGTCGGCGTTCCGTATGGCACACACGCGTCTCCGACATGCGGCGGTGGAGTTCCGTCGATCGTATTCGGGCCCGGATCGATTCAGCAGGCGCATACGCGTGACGAGTTCATTGACATCGGGCAACTGGAAAAAGCGGCTGAAGTCTATTATCAACTGTGTGCCGACGGACTCAGAAATGGGACCACCAACCAATAATCACATGGCCCTGCCCCATGTTACCGTATCGGACGAGGCAACGAGTCCCGCGAACGAAGCATTTCAGTGGACTCGTGGCCTCATCGACTGCAGGTGAAGGGGACTCGTGGCCTCGTCCACTGCACGCGGTTGGGACTCGTTGCCTCGTCCACTACAGGCGAAGGGGACTCGTGGCCTCGTCCACTACAGGTGAATGGGACTCGTGGCCTCGTCCACTACAGGCGGTTGGGACTCGTTGCCTCGTCCACTACAGGAGGTTGGGATCCTATTTCTTATCGACGGAGCCATTGATGGCACTGCCGCTGAATCGCCCGTAAATCCCCTGGCCCCAGCGAATATCCGTCAGTTCCGTGACGTTTGTCACTTGTTCAGACAACGGCCCGGTGAGTTCGGTTTCGGCAATTGCTTCGCCGTCCTGTCGTATCGCAATGCGGCTGCCGCGGATCAGGAATTCGAATGTAGTCGGGCCGTCGGTCCATTTTGTGGCGGCACTCAGATGACCCGGAATGGTCAGCCTGTAAACAGTGCCGTACGACTTCCACTTGTCGGGGGCGAGGAACGGAAATTTCTGAGGGTCCCATTCCCGCGGCGACTTCGCAGATGTCGAGATAAACAACCCCGTCCCGGAGGGAACCAGACTGGTCACGCGCTGGCCCCATTGATTTCCCACATCGGCTCCGATGCTTTCCACGTCGTAGGGATGAGTAATGTTGCTCGCGAGGGACGGATGATCAAACATCCGCTGCGTAAACGTCCATGTTTTGGTGTCAGGGTTATAGCGCCAGACTTCTCCCCAGGGCCAGACACCCACAAAGACATCGCCCCCATAAACGACGGTCGTCTGCGCCTCACGTGCGCTCGACGACACTCCTTCCAGAACAGGAGGCCAGCCTGGATGGTCCGTAATTTTCGTTCCGTCGTATTGGAAGATACGACCGGTTGGGTAGTGGCCCATCAGTAAATGATCGTGAAATGCCATCGTCGAATAAAGCTGGTAGCTGACACCGAGTTGAGGCGGCAACAGGATTTGCCAGCGACCGTCCTGGAAAACATAGAATCCGCCAACGTTTGAACCGGTGACGATCTGTGCTCCCAGCTGTCCCCAGGCAAACGTGGTTTCACCGACGATTGGGAGAGTCAGGGTCACGGCGCGGGACAAATCAACCTTTGATTGTTCGGACGTCCACGGACATGCATAAAGTTTGCTGAACCCATCCTTGTCGTTCGTGAAAGGACGATAGCCATCATCGCCTCGATTGACATGATAGAAGCACAGGTAACCGTTCGCGTAAAAGAACAGTTGATAACTTCCAACCTGCGGGCGACTGAGAATCGTGTGCCCGTCGTATGCAACTTCGCTGTCACCAAACACGAGCAGCTTATCGCCGATACGCATTGTTTCATCGGTACCGCCGGAACCTGTTTCACTTTTCCACGCTCCAGTCTGCAAATCCCACGCTTTGACGCCACCATAGGTGGAATAAATCACTTCGTCACGGGAAAACAGATAGGTGCCACACAATTCATTCGGTCGCGGCAGCGGCTCTTTCACATGGGAGCGTTTGCCATCCGTCGGTCGAATAAAAAACTGCAGCGCATGTCTGTCCGCTCGATAGCGAGTGTTGTAGAGATTCTGAAAGCCTGCTCCGATGACGACGGTTCCGTCGCTGCTGGTCACTTCAAACAGTGAACCGAAACTCTGTCCGACATCCAGACCACGATCGACCGTCACCACAATTCTATGTTCGGCACTGTGTGCCCTGGGATGAGTAGCAGGACTGATCGCGATTCCTGCGATGACAATAAATCCAACGCGAATCCAGCGGAGAACGATCGCCAGGCAAAAGTTTTCAAATGGTTTCATTCTGGCACCGCCAACAGAAGATCACGGATTCCATTCTGTAAATTGTAAAGCTGCTGCACTTCGTCCGGATTCAGACTGCGATCAAATACCGCCAGATCATCCATGTGGCCCACGTAGGCGGCTCCCAGGACGAGTAACACCTGAGCAGGATCCCAGCCAAACGTCAGATCCCAGTTCTCAATCGCACCCTGCAAGTTTCCGTTCAGATACAGGCGGCCGCTCGGTGGCTTACTTTTGTCGTTCAAATTCTCAAGTGTAAATACGACATGCGTCCAGGCTTCGCGGCTGAACGGGGGACGTTCGACCTGCACCATAGGACGTTGTTCCGGTGGAATATCGCCCCATGAGATGTTGTGCGGATTCCAGATATGCACCAGCGGGCGAATGGCGTAGCGAAAGTGCCGGGGTGTTTCGTCTTTCGAAAACTCCAGAAAGATAAAGCCTTTGTTTGTGTCGTCACCAACTATCTGGACCGGATCGCAGTAGCCGGGTTCCAGGTCCCTGTCAGGATCCAGACGCAGCCAGACAGAAACTGTCGAACTCCAGCTGTCTTGATTATAACCCAGCACCCCCGCATTTCGGTAGGCGGGCCGATCGCCGCTTTTTCTGGAAAAGTGCAGCGATCCGCCGTAACGACCGTCCCCCGGCACTAACGCCACCTCTTCGTTGACTTTCGCGTGCTGAAGTTCTTTTCCATCCTGCACATAACACGTTCGGTCGCCGCGGGCAAAATCAGCGTCGAGTCCGTTATCGAAGGAAGCATGCAGCGTCAGGGACTGGGAAAGGCCCGCCGTCGGCTGGTCAGCGGTTGCGATAATCTGCTGTGCTTCATCCGCAGTGATTTCCCGCACGAAAATATTTCGCCAGCGAATTTCTCCGCCATGCGTTTGCAACATAATCGGGCCTTTTTCCGGAAGAGGCTGCTTGCGATCCCAGAAGTTCTCCATCACAGCCCCGTCCACAACCGGTATTTCGTTCAGCCAGACCCATGTTCGTGCGCCGATCTGCCGGATGCGAAATTGATTCCACGCGCCAAAGGGCTTGTCCGCAAACACCCGCGGATCGCGGCCTGGGGAGTCCGGCGTATTATTGAACAGGCCTCCGGAACCAAGATGTGGTTTTCGAGTCGGGTTTTTCGGATCGAAAACCTGATGCCAGTCCCAAATCTGCACCTGTGGAGTGCCGCGGAGATAAATGCCACTGTCTGCGTCAGCGACCGTCTTATATTCGATCAGGAACTCGATATCGCCGAACTCCTCGTCAGTCGTCGCATACGGACCATGTCCGTCATTAATCAGTTCACCGTTCTGGACGGTCCAGTTTTTTGGAAACTCGGCGCGCTGTAACTTGCGGTTCTCTTCTTTCTTGTCGCCGGTGAGTTGTGCCCCGTTGTGCGGGTTCAATCCATGCCAGCCATCAAGGTTTGTGCCATTAAAGATCGCTCGAAAACCTTCCGGCGGTTTGGGAGGCTCTGCCCGCAGGGCGACGGGTATCAGGAACAGCACGGCGACAGGAAGCAAGATTTGATTGCGAAGCATTTTCATAGTCTTGTATTCCTAACGAAATACCGAAGGGGGTCTCGAACCATAGGGCGTTGGTTCTTACGGTTTTAGGCGGGCTGCAGAAATGATTCTACCATACCAGCCGTAGTGGACGAGGCGACGAGTC
>JAGQQS010000649.1:2173-4067 GCA_020426105.1 Planctomycetaceae bacterium | reverse complement strand
CCATGGTTCCCGGTGAAGTCTGGCATGTGACGATTACTGGCAGCGCTACGGTCACTGTCGATTACACTGTGCAACCTGGTGACACAAAGAACGACGTGGTCTCAGCGATCGCGGCGCTAATCGACGATGCTAACGGTGGAACCTATGCAACCAGCGTATCCGGTTTCGTGATCGCAGTGGATGACACGGGAAGCATTATTCGCCCAACCATCTCCGTCGCCATCGATCCTACCTCAAGTCCCGACGCCACCGCAACGCCGGGCGCCACCGGCAACGGCAACGTGGCTTACGCGACACTCGGCGGCAACGTGGTGACTGACGAAGTCTGGACACTGAATTTGGCGGGCCAGTCCGCAGCGACGTATACCGTGGTTGGTACAAAGACGGCTGAAGATGTTGGAGCAGGATTGTTGGCGGGCATCAATTCCAGTTTGTATTCGGCCAGCTACAACCTGACAAGTAAAGTGCTGACGATCGTGCGTCTCGACAACGCGGCGATTAGTGCGACGAAGTCAATCGTGATGCCGATCTCGAATCCGATCGCGACTTCGACGAGTGTTTTGCATGAAGATTGGGTCCAGACCGTTGGCAGTTTGGACGCATTTGTTGCCGGTGACGAGTTCACCATGACGGTCACTCGAGAAACAGGCGCAACTCCCGCTACTACCGTGACGTATCCGGTGCAGGCTGGCGATACCGTCGATAGCTTGCTGACCGGACTCACATCCGGATTGTCAGCACTGGGTTATACGACCAGCGTCAGCAATGGTGTTTTGACAATCTCGCGAAGCGATCGTGAATCCGTGGTGGTTGCGATAGTTCATCACAGTGCAAATCTGGCGAAATCCACCACGGATGACACGCAGACGCACTACAACGCGGCAACGCTGGAAATCTCTCTCAAGACTTCGCCAACATTTGTTTCACAGTCGTCCTCCACCAAAGTGCCGAGAGGCCGACGTTGGATACTGACGATTGAGGGAACACAGTTTGTCTATACGACCCAGAAGAATGACACGTTAGCCGACGTTGTCAGCAATTTGAAGACTAAGGCGGTCGCTGGTGGCTGGACGGCTGCGATCAACACCTCGAATGCCGCAAAGCTGGACTTGTCTGCTTTGAACGGAGCGACTGTCACACTGACCGAAGGCGACGGCACTCTCACCGGTTTGCTGGATATCGATCGCTTCGTGGATTCTGTTACCGGTGCGGCTCGCCCTGAAACGATGTATGTCCGTTTGCTGGAAGGTACGACGGAAATTGCCACAATCAACGTGGCTGGCACGTCCGCCGATTCCGGTTCGCTTACGACCAATGATCCTCTCCGGACTTTTGCGATCACGCACGCCGGGACGTACACCATCGAAGTCGGCTCAATGTCCAGCGATCCAACGCCCGTGCCACAGGGAGTTCCGGCTGGCACGTTGTATCGCCTGAACGTGTCGCTGCCGGGTCATGCGGTGAATGACAATCAGGTGAATCTCACTGACAAGACCATTGCGTTTCATTACACGGAAGATGTAGCAGGTGTTCCAACCGCGAAGGTCTTCACTACGAAGATCGCTGGCTACGACGCGGAATCAGGAACTTACACGCTGCAGGATACATTGAATTCGAACGTAAAAGTTGGCGACACGTTCGAGATCGTGTTTGACATGGCTGAAGCCTATCCACAGTACCTGAATGCTGAATATAAAGGATATCGCGAAGACACGTACACTGTCGTGCTGACTCAGCAGCCAGCTGTGGGCGAAACTGTGACCGTAACTTTGAACGGTATCGACACGCGCACTTACAACAGCAAGTTGGCATTTGAGGCTGGCAATGGCGAACACAATGTTCCTCAGGTCACAACAAATGTGACGACGCTGACTTTCGATTCGACCGACTGGAA
>JAGQQS010000649.1:0-2111 GCA_020426105.1 Planctomycetaceae bacterium | reverse complement strand
TCAGACGCGCAGGTGTTTGTCAATATGGATCAGCGAGTCAACAGGATCCGCGGGCCGGTCTTTATCGAGGGCGGCAATCGCATTGGAGCTGAACAGTTCCTCAACGATCCAGTGATGATGCCCGGTGAAACCAATTATCCTCGCGAAGACGGCAGTGTGACCGGCTTTAACGGCAGCGGCCCTATCGCCACGATGACTGACTCCAAAATTCAATACTTCGATCCGGATACAAAGCAGCTGAAAGATGGCTTTGATCCACGGATGAACAATTATCCGTACAGTATCACGTTCCTGAATGGCGTATTGAAGGGTTATACCTTCGATGTGGCTTCGGTCTCCGGCAATACAGTGACCTTCAAGACTCCGTGGCCAGTGGATGCGGATGGTAATGCGATTCATCCCGAAACATCGAACGCAGTTCCGGACGATCCAGCCACGACGGACGTCGATGAATCGCTGTTGGGGGCCAAATACTTCATCACGGCCGTCAATCTCAATCTGCACGTCAACGAAGAAGAACAAGTCGATACGCTGAATCTCTACAACAGCCTCAGCCCGAACGACGAATCCGTCACGCTGACGAATGATCATATTTCGGGACTCGGCATGGGGCCGGCGACTGTGGTTGGCGGCGAAGCGTTTGCAGGTGGCATTTCATTCTCCGGAATCGATTCGCTCAACGTTCATCTGGGCACCGGCGACAATACCGTCACCGTGGAATCTACAATCACAGGCGACACGTCAATCTCCAGCAGTTCCGGCAACGATACGTTCCGCATCAAAACCGTCAGTGGACCGACAACGATCAGGACCGGCACTGGCACCGACGTTGTGAATATCACGTCCGATGACACCACCATTGATCAGATTACCGCACTACTGACCGTCGCTGGCGATGGCATCAATGATACGTTGAACATTGATGACAGTGCCGATGTGAATGACAACGTCGGTACGCTGACGGAACGCACACTGACCGGCCTGGACATGCCTTCGGTGGCTGAAGTTCAGGTCATGCGGGTGCAGGCGACCGGCGGAACCTTTGGTTTGACCATTGCCGGTGCAACAGCTCCCGAGACACTGAACTATGGTGCTACTGCCGCGCAGGTTCAGACCGCCCTGACGACCTTGTTTGGTGCCGCTGCAGGGGACATTCGAGTTACCTCCGTGGTCGATGGACCGGCGTATTACTACACGATCACGTTCGCCGGACAGATGGGCGGCGTGAATGTTGCGGAGATTCAGTGGGCAGAATCGCCGGAGATAAATAATCTGACGGGCACCGCAGAAATCTCCCGTGATGTGCGTGTCGACACGAGCATTCAAGGGACAACAGTACCACTGCGCAGTAACATTCAGACGCTGACGGTTTCAGCAACTGCCGGAACGTTTGGATTCAGCCTGCTCGGGACTGCAATCACGATCGACACAGAACATGCGACGAAGTCCATTCTTACGCAGTTGCAGGAAGCTCTCGACTCGATTTTGAATCCCAACAACAGCGAAGGTTTCCTGCCTCATACAAAGAACTTCGTGCTGCGTCAGTTTGGCAATACTTACGAAATTCTGTTCCGAGGCGCCCGTGCGGATGCTGCAATCTCAGCTCTGAATACGACACTCCTGACAGGTTCGGCCGTACTCCAGACTCGCACGTCCGGAATCAATTACTACGGATTCAGCACGTTAAATCTGGGTCTGGGATCCGGCAACGATGCGCTTAACATACAGGGGACCGCAGCTGGCAGCACGAACAACATTAACACGGCTGCCGGCGATGATCGCATTGACATGTCTTCGGATGCAGACATCACAAGCGGTGCTGGCTTAACAGGCACGACCGATCTGATTGCTGGTGATGTGAATCTTGACGCTGGCAGCGGTACAAATCGCCTGCGTATCAGCGACGCTGCGGATATCACCGGGGACAATATCTCGCTGACGCGCAACACCGGCACTACTACAGAAACGCTCACGCTGGCTGGTATTGCGGGTGGAAATATTGTGTTCCGGGCGTTGACCGGAAACTTTGATCAGGGCGTTACGATCTTTGGTGGCTCCGGTGGCAACACGTTTACAGTGGATGGCGTCTTTGCGGGAGCCCCGAACCTTAT
>JAGQQS010000648.1 GCA_020426105.1 Planctomycetaceae bacterium | reverse complement strand
TGAAATTCTGTGCCGCATTCCACCAGCCGCCTTCACTTCCGTCGGGCCGACGATGGACGGTTTTCCAGCCGCTGATCAGATCCTGAGTGAACAGAACATGCTGACGCAGGCGACCGTTCAGGAGTGCGGTGAGTGGCGTATCCAGAGGCAATAGGCCATCCGGGCAATGCCACGAAAGCAGTCCCGCTTCCCGGGTTCCCACACAGTGAGCATTTCCTGACACACGGAGATTCTGTACAGACGCGCTGAAGGCATCGGGACTCAGTTGCGCATCCAGTCCCCATCCCGGCCCTGAGACAGAGTTCGGCCACCGGAACAGACCGCACATCGCCAGAAACAGAATCACTGCGGCAGCAAGCTGTCGGCCCCTGGATACCTGATCGGGACTAAAGTCTGATTCGTGAGATGCCCGGTCGGAATTCGGTACAGGACTCGATTTCGATGTCGCGCTGTTGACGTAGTAGATCGCAATCCATGCTGCGGCGACGGGCAGGTTCTCCTTCGAGGCAATGGCGAGAAAATGAGCGATGCCCAAAATCACGCACAGTCGCAGATCGGAGGCATAAAGAATTCGGTGACAGGACACGATCGTCAGAACGATCAACCCCACCGCTTCTGCGCTGTCCAGAGAATCAAACCATGGTTGCCAGCCGGACGGACGGAGAAACGTCGCGGAAATCACCGACTGCGGGAACGTTATTGCCCACGACTGCCACAGACCGTTCGTTCCCGCCGGGGAAATACAACACGCTGCGATGGCTGGAATGCAGACACCCATCCCGTGAACCAGTGTCGTCCTGAAATCCCGGATCACGCAGTGGGCACGCCGCAGGCCGAACGGTTCGCCTGGTGTTGAGCGGCCGTCGGAATCCGGAGCCTGGGACCGTCGCGTGACGAATATTATTCTGCTGCAGAGTCCCGGCAGAAAAAGCATCGTCCCGACGATAAACCGGTGACCGAAGTTGGCCCAGAAACAGAAGACCAGCACCACCATCAGCAGTTCGCCGGCCGAGAATCTGTCGCGAGATCGAAAGGCAATCGACGCCAGAACAGACATGCCCAGCACATCATAAAACAGCGGACCCGGCTCCCAGCTCATTTGAGCCGCAGTTATCGCCGCTGCGGCGATCGTGAAGTGCGATACCATCGGCCTCAGATGTTTCCCGATCAACATTCTGGCGAACAGAATTGCCGCCATGATCTTCAGGAACATCAGTCCATGCCAGCCGCCGAAAGAATAAATGCCGAAAAGCGGCAGGCCGCTCAGCCAGAACGATTCAGTCTGACATGAATTTGCAATCAGTTGAGCAGAGGGGGTGATGACGCCTGCAGCCGCAATTCGACCTCGAGTAAGCTCCCACCAGAAGTCAGCGTTTGAAATGGGGTGAACAGCCGCTGTCAGAGCGGTAAGATATACAAGAGATCGGAGGAGACCGGCGTCCTCTACCTGACCTGAGTCGGCAGATGCCGGGGGGAGAGATTTTCCCCCGGATTCTGTTCCTCCATCATGCTGGTTGACACTGTTTGTCGGCATGATGAAAGCAGTTCGCAATGCAGATAAAGGTTTAGTCTCTGCGAGTTGAGGGTATCAGCCGCAGGATTCGGTAATGTAAAGACAACCGTGATAGCATACGCGGCAGAAACCCTCGCCACACATTTTCAGAATTGCTCCACCTCACAGCGCGTACGTGTGGTTTCGCCAAAACGTCGTTTCCGCATTAAAAGATACTCTTGTATGAATGACAGATCAACAGACGAGAGAGTCTTCAGAATTGTCGCGGGGCCTGCGCGTGAGCGACGCAAAGTCCGAGCTCCTGCGATGTCCGGAAGTCGAGCCCACATCGTTCGGCATGGATTCCTTCTGGCGGCCATGACCGTGATCACCCACGCGGTCCATGCTCAGAGTGCAGCGATCGAATTTGTCGACGTTGCTTCTTCCGTTAGCCTTGGCTTTCGTCACGTTTCTCCTTTGACACCCGAACGTCATCTGCACCTGTTTATGGGTTCGGGGGTGGCCTGGCTTGACTACGATCTGGACCAATGGCCCGATCTTTTCTTTAGCCAGGGAACTCCCTTCACGGAGAGCACGGGCGATCGCGGTCCTCAACCGACCGATGGCATTTTTCGAAATCGACTCGGAAGCTTTCAGGATGTCATTCGACTGTCCGGGATATCGAAGACGGACTACTCGATGGGCACTGCCGTGGGAGATTTCAACAGTGATGGCTTTCCGGATCTGTACGTCACCGCCTACGGTCCGAATAGCCTTTTTCGAAACAATGGAGACGGGACATGGTCAGAGGTTCAGTCGCAGCCGTGTCTCCGCGACGAACGATTCGGCTCGGCCTGCACATGGTTTGATCCCGATGGAGACGGTGATCTGGACCTGTATGTCGTCAACTACCTGAAACTCGATCGCCACGACTATCCACTGTGCAGCCATACGGAGGGTGGAGTCCGGTATCCAGGTGGTTGTCATCCCCGTCATCAGCAGGCGGAGTCTGATCTGTTACTGAAAAACAATGGCGATGGCACCTTTTCGGACATCAGTCGCTCGGCAGGAATCTGCGACGACCATGGGTCTCCCGGACTTGGAATTGCTGTCTTTGATGCCGATTCGGATGGCGATGTCGATCTGTACGTCGCCAATGATACAACGAACAATCAACTTTGGCTGAACGATGGGACCGGCCAGTTCAGTGACGACGCTGTCCTGACGGGGCTTGCCGTGAACGGAATTGGAGTTCCTGAAGCGGGAATGGGAGTCGCGGTCCGAGACGTTGATGGTGATCTGCAGGCCGATGTCTTTGTCACAAACTATTTCAACGAATCCAATACCCTGTATCGCAATGACGGGGCGTTTTTCACTGACGTAACAGCGGAATTCGGACTGGACGCTCCCAGCCGACAGCGACTGGCTTTCGGCACGTCACTGTTTGACGCAGACAACGACAGCTGGCCGGATTTGTTCATTGCAAACGGTCACGTGCAGTCATATCCGCCGGAACTTGACCGGTACGTCCCGTTTGCTCAACTGCCGCAGCTGTTCCGCAATGAGTCGGGACGGAGGTTTCAGGATGTGTCACAGGAATCCGGCCGCTATTTTCGGAAACCGATCGTCGGGCGATCCTCCGCGATCGCGGATTTTGATCGCGATGGACGACTGGATATCGCCGTGCAGCACCTGAATGATCAGGCCGCGCTGCTGCACAACAGAAGCGACTCCCACAACTGGATCAGCATGAACCTCACAGGCGTCCACTCAAATCGCTGCGCGATCGGCGCCACAATTGAAATTGAAAACGGCCCCCGGCAAATGATGGCATTTTGCGGTGGAAGCACAGGCTATCTTGCCTGTGACGCTCGGACGGTTCACTTCGGACTTGCAAACTGTTCCGATGCCGTGGACGTCCGAGTTCAGTGGCCGGATGGAACAACGGATCATTACCGTGCGAGAAAACCGGCAACAAATCATCAGTTGATTCAGGGACGTGGCGATGACTGACAGCGGCGCAGACGCGAGTCCACGCAGCCCCAGGCCGTTGCGGGTCATTATCTTCATCGGGGGGCTTCTGAGCGTTGGCTTCGTCATCTTTTGGGCTCTCCATCAGCAGCCGGAAGACCATCACCGACTTGCGCTGCTCGCGCTGAGGAATCGACAGGAAGACGCTGCTGTTCGCGAATTCATGATGCATCTGCGGCAGCATCCGGACGACATCAGATGTAAACGGCAGGTGGCCTCACTGATTGGAAAGTCTGATCCGGAACTGGCCATCCGTCTGTTGAAGGAAATTCCTGAATCCGATCCTCAATACGTTGACGCAGCACGAGAGCTTGTGGCAATCTGCCTTCAGTCTCAGCAGCTTGATGAGGCCGTCGCGGTATTGAATCGCCTGACACGATTCGACGCGACTCAACTGGGTGCCCAGCTGTCGCTGGCAGAATTGTATTTCCGCGATCGTAAGTTTCAGGAGAGCCTGCTGCACGCACAACGGGCACTGGAACTCGCTCCGGATCGCGTTGAAACACTCCTTTTTCTTGCAGACGTTCATGACGAACTTCTGCAGCCGGAGAGAATGGTCGAGCCATTGAGGCATGCACTGACAATCGATCCGGAAAGCTACACGGCACACCTGAATCTGGCCTACGCTCTGCATCGGATCGGACAGATTGACGCCGCTGCGCCGCATGCCGAGTGGTGCCTTGAACGGAACCCGGATGAGATCGCCGCCCTGCGTATTCTG
>JAGQQS010000647.1 GCA_020426105.1 Planctomycetaceae bacterium | reverse complement strand
CCGAAAGGCCAGGTTGTGTGCAACGCGCTACGGCCTGGCCTTTCGGCCACGGGTTAAACGTGCGTGTTTTACCGTATAGAAATGCTTCACAGCTTGCCTCAAAGGGGGATCGTATGGCTTATGAATCGTTGGACAATTGAAGTTTATGGCATCTGACTTGACCAGTTTTGATCCCCAAATGCCCTCTGCGCGATTATGAAAACTACGAGAGCCGACACCCTGTTACGTGCTTATCAGCGGTCCCCAAAATCTCCCAACTTAAGTGGAAACGCGTTGGGGCAGGAGATTTTTTATCAGACAGAGAAATTGGAGACAAAAAAATCATGGAGTTTGTTTTTCTGTCTTGATCTTTCTGTCTAAACCCCCGAGTGGACTGGGATCACGAAAATTCGCTGATAATTGCCGCTTGATTGAATTGAGTCAACATTCTCCGCCTTTGCCTCAGAGATCGTGCAGCTTTTAAATCGTTGCACGATCTCATTTGCCAGGGGAAGAAAGTGGCCGACAGGCCGGATGAGGCGGCATTCTCTGTTTCTGTCGTTTGGAAATCCTTGACGGGGTTGAGCCCTCCCCTGCAGAATATTCAAACCGTGCGGCGCCGGCGGCAACACGCCGCTGAGCTGCCGTGCGACGGACTTTCGTCAGCCATGCTGAATCGATTTCACATCGGCCAGAAGTTTCAGATCCCTTTCATAAATCCGCACTGCTTCTTTAAATGATGCTGTCGTCTTTGTGCAGACCAGAACCTGAGGCCTTCCCGTTCGCTGAGTCACGTGAGTGACGTCGAGCTTGTGGCGGTCGATGATATTGTGCAAATGCTGTCGCCGTGCTTTTGCCAGTGGCAGGCGGACACTCTTCTCGTTGGGATCGTCAAGGAATCTACGGAGCGTTTGACAGTCTTTGCACGTGCAGGGAAACGTACTGTTGCGACGAAAATCTGCCGGTGGCTGTGGCTTCTGATCCGTGCGGTTCGCAAGCTGTTGCTGGCAACCGTGCAGCCACGCCGTGATCCCGGGGATCGGGTGGGCAAGCTTCGTCAGTTTTGATTCAATTCCCAGAATCGCGGCAACGTGATGATCAATCAGGTCATAGTGTTTCGAAGTCAGAACATGCTCGATGAATCGACTGAGCGGATCGCGAGCGTCAATACTGACCGCCGACTTTACTAATTGCATCAGGATTTCTTTGCGGTCGAGACGGTGGAATCGCCAGTCGTCCGTTTTAGACTGCTGATCAAACTCGATTAACCCGTCCACACAAACCGCAATGAATCGGCGGCACACTTTCAGACGACTGGCGTTTTTGTCTCGCACGGTACACAACCGTTCGAGGATTCCCACATTTCGCATGAGGGTGTCTGATGTGACCGATGCCAGTGTTTCCGAGATCGGATTTTCGAACAGTTCCCAGCCATGTTTGTTGCAGAACTTTGCAAGCTGCTGATGAATGTCGGCATTCTGATCCGCACTGAGAACCTGTGTCAGGTACTGCTGAACGAGATCAGCATCGTTGAGTTCACAAAGGGAGCCTACGAATTCTGCGTTATCCGGGATATGGTAGATCGGGGCTAAGTCACGGCCGGAGTTAAGCCGCCAGCGGCCGGGTCGCGGCGAAGCAATGCGGCGATCCCCTCGATCAGCATCAAAGCCGCCAGAATGAGGAGAACTACGGCAATCCAGGCCACTGGATCGCCTGAACCCGCTTTGGCAAACTGTTGCTGCACGATCGTCCACAGCGCCCATGAGCTCATTGCGTACATAAAGGCCGCGGGTATCCCGGTGACAAAGAACACCCAGACGGCCTGACGCGTCCGCCACAACCAGACGGTGACTCCCAGCAGCGTCAACGCCGCAAGTAACTGATTGCTGGCCCCAAACAGACTCCAGAAGACTTTCCACACGGGTACGGCTTTCCCGTTCGCATCCGTAATCCGCTGCATCACGAAAATCATCGGCACTCCGGCCGTCAGCAGCGTCCCAAACCACATGCCGAACTTATTTCTCCAGCCGGTGAGTTCCTGAATAATGAAACGGCCGAGGCGTGTGCAGACATCCAGCGTGTCGTACACAAACGTGTTGAACGCCATAAACGCAAACGCGACACCAAACGCCGTGGGAACATTGATCTTTGCGAGAAACGTGCCAATTCCATTCGCGTAGATCAGATTCGGATTAGGATCGGAACTCAGCAGCAGCGACCCTTTGGGCAGCATCATCACGCAGCACAAAGAGACAATCGCCACCATCGCTTCCAGCAACATGGCACCATAGCCGATCGGTTTGGCATTGCTTTCCACTTTCAGTTGCTTGGATGTTGTTCCGGAGGCAATCAATGAATGGAAACCAGAACACGCTCCGCAGGCGATCGTAATGAACAGAAACGGAAACAGGTTGCCTTTTTCCTGTACAAAGCCCTTGAACATCGGCTGCTCAATCGGCTGACCGCCCAAAAGGATCCCGAGCGCCCCGGCTCCCAAAGCCGCGTAGAGAAAATATCCCCCCAGCTGACCACGTGGCTGCAGCAGCAGCCACATGGGGATCACCGACGCAATCGCGCAGTACAGCAGCAGAAAGACGTCCCACGACCGGACCGCGTAGAGCACAGCTTCATCGGGAGTCAGGTTCGGATTCATCCGCATGATCAGTTCATCGACGTTCAGAGGAATATACTGTCCGACCCAGATGGCAACGCCCACCAGCGGCAGAAAAATCCACGTCGCCTTTTCCATCGAAAGAGCACCGGATCGAACCAGAAGTCCCATGATCATCGGCAAAGCCAGGTAGATCAGCGATGACGTGGCTATTCCCCCGGATAACACCAGCGTCCCCGTATTTTCAGCGGCGTTGGCAGCAGCCATCGACTTGAATGGCGTTCCATTCTCCACGTCGAGTGCGCCGACAAACATGCTGGCCGTCACGTCTGTGAATGCCACGACAATATAAACGAGCGCCAGCCAGACAAATGTCAGAAAAAGCAGGTACGCGCGACCACTGATATGGATTCTGACAACCTCCAAGATTGACGACGCCTTGTGGCGAATTGAGGCGACAAGGGCGGAAAAATCATGGACGCCACCGATCAGAATCGATCCGATCAGAATCCACAGCAATGCAGGCAGCCAGCCAAAGTACAGTCCGGCCAGAATCGGTCCGACAATCGGTCCTGCCGCCGCGATTGCTGAAAAATGCTGACTGAGCAAAGGTCCCGTCTGGCATGGGACATAGTCAATATCATCCCGCATGGTGACCGCCGGTGTCGGCGTCGTGTCATTCAACTGAAACATCCGGGCCAGCCATCGTCCATAGGTAAAGTAGGCGATGGTCAGAATCACAGCAGACAATAAAACGATGGCCAGCATTTCCATTTAGATCAGCTCCAGGAAAAATTCGGTGTGGAGCCGCAGTCTAACCGACGTTGTACGCCGCGTGTAGCATATTCCAATACTTCGGCGAGCGGCTGGGCGTCAGCCCTCCGTGTGCTGCCCCCGCGTGATACACGGAGGGCTGACGCCCAACCGCTCACCGAATATCAAGTGGAATTGCCAGCAGCGTTGTTGGGCGCCGATCCCTTTAGACCATCGGCAATTTGCCGGTCGTGACGCATGTACGGAGCTGTTCCGGCAGGACATTCCATGTGGCTGCGTATGTCGCCTCTAACGGCACCTTCACGTGAATTTCAGGCGTCAGAAAAAGCGGCATGTCGGGCATGGGATCGCCAACCGCCAGGGGTTCAATGTAGGCCACTTTTTCGCGTCCGGCGTTGTACGACATCAGCAATCGATCTGACCCCTCGGGCAATTCAAACGGCTGATCTGCGATTTCGGTCCAAATCAATTGGTGCAGCCCCTGCGGATCTCGCACACCAGGCGGGAACAGATCGACGACCAGCACATGAATGCCCGATTCAATGAACTCAACAGTCTTCTCGACAAAGCTCCGAATTGCCCCGGGCCGGTCCTTGTTCCCGGGGGATACAATTTCAATCACAGCGACAATTCGACCCAGATGATGTCGAATGACAATTCGGTTCGCACGACTTGCGTAGCTTTCTTCGGAACTGCGCTGGATAATTCGCGACGCGGGTGCTTCCATCGTTGCCGTGCTTCCCGCCCTGCTCTCCAGCGATGACAGTTCGCGGTCGTTGAGGGGAGCATAGTCTTCGATCGCCAGAACATCCGGCTCCCGAACGCCCGCCCGTTGCTCCACAAGGGCTGAAAGATTCGATGGAAGCAATCCGCCATTGAGTGCATCTGATATCCGAATAGACCAACTCTGGTGGAAATGATGAAACAATCCCGACGGCACTCGGCTCCAGTCATGAATCGGCATAGCAGACTTTCTTCGTAATCCGGACCAGGGGAATAT
>JAGQQS010000646.1 GCA_020426105.1 Planctomycetaceae bacterium | reverse complement strand
CGCCGGATTGCAGACCTGCAGGTGCCCTGAATTCTCACGAGGATCTTCGACAACGGTTTGAGCGGATTCAGGCACGGGCGGACGGTCGATCATCTTTAATTCGGCCATCACGCTGAGGCAGCCATGGACGTATGCATCGACGCCAGCCTGCGAGCACACTGCCGAGCCCAGATACTCACAATAAATCGCAGGCACCTGTGCATCGCGGGCGACGGACAATGACCGACCCTCCAGATTGGGTGCTGTGCCCCAGATAATCGGAAGGCCAAACGCTCTGGCCATTTGCCGCTGAGCTTCCAGCACTTTTGCGTTTGGATGCAGCATGTAGCCGGCCAGCGGGTAGATCGAAAATTCGGTGCCCCCGGTATGCAGATCGATATAGTAGTCAGCACTGCGAATCAACTCACTTAAAGCCCATGCGGTTCTTTCCGTAATTGACCCGTCTTTGCGACCGGGACAGGTTCGCGCCAGATCAAGACCATCGGACGCACATCGACGTCCAAGCAGGAAAGCCTCCTCATTGACGCACGAAACTAAACTGACGCGGCCATTTAACAACGCAGCGTGATTCGACTGTTCGGCAACCAGCCGCGAAAGTATCCGGATTGCGGCGATCGGTTCAAATTCATCGCCATGGACACCTCCCGTGATCAGCAGATGTGGTCCCGGGGATTTTCCGGCAAACTCCTGTACCCTGAGGTTGCCCGCCGTCATCAGTCAGCATCCTTCAGCTTTGGCGCCTTCGCTGCGATACAGTGCTTAAATCGAAACAAACCATCGACAGGCAGAACAACGCCCGTGATGTAGTCGGCGTCCGACGATGCCAGGAATACGGCCGCCCGTCCGATATCTTCCGGCTGCCCAAGTCGCTGCCATGGCAGGTTCTGAGCCTCCTGCGCCAGTGTTTCAGCGCTGAAGGTGACATGCTCACCGGGCGTGTCGATCCAGCCAGGCTCGATTGAATTCACATTGATCCGATGGTCGGCCAGTTCCACGGCGATGGTCTGCGTCATGTGATTCAAACCGGCCTTGGCAGCGCCATAGGGGGCACAAAATGCCATGGGCATCTCGGCCTGTACGCTGGAAATGAACACAATTTTTCCGCCCGCTTTGCGTTCGACCATATGTCGCGCCACCAGTTGACTCAGATGAAAGCCACTGATCAACGTCCCGCGAATGGTGTTTTCGAACAGTTCCGGCGAATAGTCGAGGAACGCGCCGCGACGACTGAACGCCGGATTGCTGATCAGGATATCGATCTTCGTTGCGAGCTGCAGAGCCGTCTTCACCAGTTGTTCGCAGCCAGATCTGGAAAATACATCTGCTGTCACGACGTGGCATGTTCGCCCCAGCGCGCGGATTTCTTCGGCGGCGCGATCCGCATCCGGGCTGTCCGGCCGATCATTGAGGACGATATCCGCCCCCGCGCGTGCCAATTCAAGGGCACAGCCTTTCCCAATGCCGCGACCAGCCCCCGTGACGAGCGCTGTTTGACCTGCAAGTTTCATGTCTGTTTTTTCCTGGGATTGTCTGCAAACGTCTGGGCGCTGGTTCGGAGGATATTCAGCATTCCACCAAAGTCGCCACCGTGATTCAGCAACTGGCCCCCCTGAGCCTGTCGTTTCGCCAGATCTTCGGGAGTACCGACCGGAGTTCCCCAGGCAATGCCGTTTCGCGCGCAGGCGGCCGCCACTTTTTCAAAGGCGCTTTCCAGCGTCAGGTCAGTCGTGGTTCGGCGAATGCGAAGCCCCAGATCTCCCGGACCTACAAAAATGCCATCCAGACCGGGCGTTGCCGCAATCTGCTCAATATTTGCAATCGCCTCTGGCGTTTCCACCTGAATCACCAGAAACGTTTCCTGATTGGCGGCGGTGACAAACGGGTCGATACCGTCCATTCCGTTGACGAAGTAATCGGCATCCAGGCCGGCACCGTCCAGTCCTCGGTCTCCCAGCGGCGGATATTTGACGGCATCGACCAGCATCGCTGTTCTCTCAGCCGTGTTCACGTGTGGAATCATCAGGCCGGCAGCGCCGTCTTCCAGATAGCGGTACAGGCGGGTTTTCTCAAGCGTCGGTGGACGCACCATGATATCGATGTCATGCAAATGAGAATGCACCAACAGCGTCTGGACGTCTCGATCGGAGAAGTTTCGATGCTCCATATCCAGCCAGATGCAGTCGAACCCAAAATGTGCCGCGAACTTCACGAATGCGGGCACGAAATGTCCCAGACAACACATACGCACAGTCTCGTTGTTTCGGATGCGCGCCAGGGTCTTGCTTTTTCTCATAGGTATCTTGATGTGCTGAAAGTGATTTGAGTTAAAATCTGAAGGGGCTGACTGGCGGATCGCCTGAAAAATGACGACGAACTGCCGCGGCCGTTTGTCGTATCTTTGCATTTCAGATAATTCATAGCAGCCGCGTCGCTGAAATGTAAGTGAGTCGGGCGGCAGTGTCACGGCTGTTCAAATTTATGGTTCTGTGGTTTCGGTAATTCCTCAAGGCGTCCAATTCCGGGAGGGC
>JAGQQS010000645.1 GCA_020426105.1 Planctomycetaceae bacterium | reverse complement strand
AGCAGCATCACCCAGCGGTCCAGACCCAACGCGATTCCCGCATGCGGCGGCGCCCCATAACGCAGTGCTTCCAGCAGGAACCCGAATCGCAATTCCGCCTCTTCCGGTTTGATATTCAACAGATCAAACACCATCTGCTGTACCTCGGAATCGTGAATACGCACACTTCCACTCGCGGCTTCGTAACCATTCACAACAAGGTCGTAGCTGTCCGCGCGGACCTTAGCAGGGTCCGTTTTCAGGAACTCAGCATCCTCCGGGTTTGGCTGGCAGAACGGATGATGTTCGGCATCGAAACGGTTCTCGTCCGCATTCCATGTGACCAGTGGAAAGTCGAGTACCCACTGGCACTGAAACTGATTCGGATCGTAGAGATTGAGCTCTTTCCCCAGACGATTTCGCAGCGCGGCCAGCGCGGAACTGGTGACCTTCGGAGAATCCGCCACAAACAACAGCAAGTCACCATCTTTGCCATCCATTAATGTCAGGATCTGCTGCTGCTGCTCTTCCGTGAAGAACTTAACGATTGTCGATTCGAGTTTGTCACCGACCACCTTCATGTACGCCAGGCCTTTGGCCCCGAAATCGCCCACGAAGTTTTTCAGATCCACATCCAGCAACCGCCGGCTGTATTTTTCCGCCGCGCCTTTGGCGTTGATGCCGCGAACACGTCCTCCCGAACTCATCACTCCCTTGAATACTCCGAAATCGCACACGGCGGCCACCGCGCCGATATCGACGATTTCAAGACCGAATCGCAGGTCCGGTTTATCGCTCCCGTATTTTTCCATCATGTCGCGGTACGTGTAGCGTGGGAGTGGCAATGGGATCTCGACGCCACGGACTTTTTTCATCACGTGCGCAATCAGGCCATCGATCGTGTTCAGGATGTCGTCGCGCTCTACGAACGCCATTTCAACGTCGATCTGAGTGAACTCCGGCTGCCGATCCGCGCGGAGATCTTCATCGCGGAAACAACGAGCAATTTGATAGTAGCGATCGAATCCCGCAACCATCAAAATCTGCTTATAGATTTGAGGTGACTGTGGCAGCGCGTAAAAGCTTCCCGGATGGACGCGGCTAGGCACAAGATAATCGCGTGCACCTTCGGGAGTACTGCGTCCCAGCATGGGCGTTTCGATTTCCAGAAACTCACGCGTGTTAAAATATTCCCGCACCGCCTGTACCAGTTGATGTCGCAGGATGATGCTTTTTTGCAGTTCCGGGCGGCGTAAATCGACGAAGCGATATTTCAGTCGCAGTTCTTCGTTGGGCAATTCCCCGCCTTCGATTTCAAACGGAGGTGTTTTGCTCTTGGAGAGCACCGTTAACGCCTGCACTCGAACTTCGATGTCCCCCGTGATCAGTTTCGGATTGACCAGTCCATCGCCACGGTAAGCAACCTCACCGACGACTTTGATGACGTCTTCACGACGCAGCCGGCGCGCCACGCTGTCCATTTTCGTATCATCGTCCGATGTAAAGACGACCTGCGTCTTTCCATAGCGGTCGCGCATGTCCACAAAAACCAGTTCTTTACCCTGTTCACGATAGCTGTTGACCCAGCCACACAATGTGACGGTCTGGCCAGCGTGTTCACGACGAAGTTCTCCGCAGGTATGGGTTCTGTGCACAGCGAGGGGATCCGAAAAACAGGGCCGAGAGAAAACAACCGAAACTGGATTCGGGGGAGAGTATAGAAGCCCGACATTGTCTCGGAAAGAAAGGCGGCTTCAAACTCCGCTCAATTGGAAATTCGCAGGGGTTTCCCTGCGCTGAGACTGTTGCCGATAACGCAAATCCTGGCAGGACCGGCGTTCTGAGCCGTTTGCCCATTGCATCCTTCACCACGCTTTGATGAAATGCCGCCCGAAACGGTCGTTGTCGGGCGCATGTCGCAGGGCGCCACGCACCAGTTTTTCAAAACGATGAATTTGTGTGTTTAGGTAAGACCGCACACACCCTTGAATCTCAAGAGAGTCACGTGAGTTATGGATCCCGAATTTCGCGCCGAGTGTAAAGATCTGCTGAAGCGTATCGTTCACCTGCGAGACTGTCTTTGACTTGCCAGCCAAAACAGCGCGCATCGCCGAGATCAACGATAAGATGGCTGGCACCGATTTCTGGGCCAACCCGGAACGCGCCCGTCAGCAGACTGACGAACTCCGCAAGCTCAGGACGACCGTGGGACCGCTGCAAAAGCTGGTGGCTGGCGGCGAGGATCTGCAGGTCCTGATGGAATTTGCTGAAGAAGACGATTCCGGCGAGTCCGAAACGGAACTGGTCTCAACCGTAGAACGACTGACGGCCGAGATCGATCGCGTCGAACTTCAGGCAACAATGTCGAATCCGGCCGATGCCTGCGCCGCGTATTTGACGGTACAGGCCGGAGAAGGCGGGACGGACTCGGCCGACTGGGCTCAAATGCTCCTGCGAATGTACGCACGCTGGGCGGAACGCAGTGGTTTTAAAGTGGAAGAGATCGACATTTCTCCGGCCGAAGAAGCCGGGATCCGCAACGCGACAATTCTGATTACGGGGGAATTTGTTTACGGCTATCTGCGTGGCGAAATGGGCAACCATCGTTTAATTCGGATCAGCCCATTCGATTCCGCCGGTCGACGACACACGGCATTTGCGGCGGTGGACGTCGTGCCGGAGATTGATGACGAGATTGATATCGAAATCAACTGGGACAGAGATATCAAGGAGGACACGTACCGAGCCAGTGGAGCGGGCGGTCAGCACATCAACAAGACGGAATCCGCCGTGCGATTGACACATCTTCCGACCGGTGTCGTTGCCGCGTGCCAGAATGAACGCAGTCAGCACAAGAATCGCGCAACGGCCCGCAAGATGCTGACGGCGAAGTTGTACCAGATTGAACTCGACAAACGCGAAGCAGAAATCTCCGCGCGCCATGGCGAAAAAACGAAAATCGGGTTCGGTGGCCAGACGGTGCGGAACTATGTCCTGCACCCGGATCAATTCGTTAAAGACACACGCACCGGTACGAAGGTCGGAAACCCGCAACCCGTGCTGGACGGTGATCTGGATTTATTCCTCGAATCCTATCTCCGCTGGACACTGGCCGGAGCGACCGCAGCAGACGACGGACTGTAGTCTTGTAGGGTGCGTGAAGCGTAACGCACCATTTAAAAAACGCACGACGGAACAAAATTTTCTGTGCCGCGCACACCCTTCTGCGGCGGACTAATCTCACCAATGCCTCAGCAGCCACCACAACATCGAGCCCAGCACCAGTAAGGCGGTAATTATCACCCAACGGGGCTGAGTCCAAGTTTGTCTGAATTCCGCCGTTGGGATTTCTCCGCAACGCGGGCATTGCCATGCGATTTCCAACATTTCGAAACCACAATGCGAACACCGAATTGTTGGCTCGTCGTCATTGCTGTCCCCGACAGCTTCGTCGAAGTCATCAAAGTCTTCTTCGTCACCGTCGTCACTAAACTCGCTGCGAAAACTGGACACAATCCGAAATCTCCCGGCCAGGCAGTCGTTAACGGCGAAGCACCGCAGGCAGACAGTCTTTCACTGAATATCATTGCTTCTGGTTTACCCCGACTCGAGGAGATCGTGCAGCTTTGAAGCA
>JAGQQS010000644.1:3106-20110 GCA_020426105.1 Planctomycetaceae bacterium | reverse complement strand
GCTGAATCTTCAGCAGCCCGTCGATGATATTTTGGGTGTTGATTCCGGAGACGAGCCCGTCCACACTGACCGTCGCCATGTTATCCTCCTTCCACCGAATACACTCTCAGCGGAAAAAGCCCGACCTCTTGCGAAAGTCGGGCTTCTCCTGAAGAAATCTTTAATACCTGAAATCAGACTATCGCAGCAGAGACAGAACCAACTGCGGAATCTGGTTTGCGTTGCTCAGAACGGATCCACCTGCCTGTACAAGGACCTGATTCTTGGTAAAGGCGGCAATTTCCGAAGCGAAGTCAGTGTCGCGAATGACCGACTCGGCGTTTGTCGTATTTTCCAGTGTTACACGCAGGTTGTTGGCGGTTGATTCCAGTGTATTTGACTGGAATGCCCCCAGGTCGCCACGAAGATTAGTGACATTGCTGATGGCCTGATCGATGATCGCCAGTGAATCCTGAGCTTTGTCGGCTGCAGTCACGTCAATCTCACTCAGATTGGTAAACTGATTGCCAGTGACACCCGTTCCCAGTTTATTGGCGCTGACGTCCTGAATCGCAATTCGTGCCGTCTGGTTTTGGTTAGCACCGATCTGGAACACCAGTGAATTATCTGTGACGGCGATTGTTCCCTGATCGCCGGTCACTGTTGAAGAGGCGTCCGTATCGGCCGCGACTGTGAACGAAAGGTCCAGCGAGTCACCGGTCGTTGAAGTCAGCACGTTGCCCAATCCTGTGGCAGCCGTACCATCGATTGTCCCTGCAATATCCACTCCGGTGTCTGTCAGGGCCACGGTTCCCACACCGCTGGCGAGAGAACCTGTTGAAGTCAGTGCTGTTGTGCCGATTCCAGACGATGCTTTTCCGGACGCAGTCAGAATAGCCGGACCAATACCAACTTCAGTACCGGATACGATCGCAGCAACTGTCAGGTCAATATCAACGCCTTTTTCCTTCGAAGTGAAGACCAGCTTTCCGGACCCGTCATCGGACGCCAGAACTCCGGTTGCGTACTGTTCGTTGTTAATTTTCGCGATCGCATCATTGATGTCATCGCCGATCAACAAGTCGATTGAGACACCGTTGACTTCGATTGTGTCGTCGGCTGTTAAAGTCGTGAAGGCGTTTGCGGCGGTTATTACAGCGGCATATTCGGTGGCAGCAGTATCCGAGACCACTGAAATCGCAGACGTTGGCCCAACCCCGGTGATGTCTTTGAAACGAATCTTCGAGCTGTCATCCGGATCAATAAACGCTTCGACACCTGTGGTTCCCTTGGTGTCGTTAATTTTCAACACGGCGAGAGCCAGTGAATCATCTTCCAGCAACGCGACAGTTGCCGTACCACCTGCTCCTGTGATTGTGAGCGTCTCGTCGGCTCCCAGAATGCCACCGCTCGCTCCGCTGATTTCCGGGGCCTTGAAGCCAGCTGTCGCGGTGTCGGAAGTTACGCTGATGGATTCGGCGGCACCATACTCGGAACTGGTAAAGCGAAGTTTGGTCGAATCGGCGGGATCGACTTCAGCGACCACACCCGTTTCATCGGTCTTTGCGTTGATGGCATCAATAATACCACTCTGTGTAAGCCCTGCGGCCAGAGTGACGGTTGCCGTACCCAGAGAACCTGTGACCGTCAGCGTTTCTTCTGCCGCCAGGGCCGTTGCACCCGAGACACCGGCGCCTGCGCCTGTGACTTTCGCTTTTTCGGCAGCCGTTGTGACAGCAACGGCGTAGGTCCCGCCTGCTGTCCGGGCTGTAGCTGTGATAGATGACAGGTTCGTGCTGGTCGCAACGCCCGTGGCTGGTGCACTTGCTGAACCGTCGAGAAGTTTCTTTGATCCGAACTGCGTGTTGGACGCGATTCGATTGATTGTATCCAGTGCGTTGGTGATTTCTGCCTGGTTAGCAGCAAGGGCATCTGCATCGTTCACGCCTGAGTTGGCGGAGTCGACGGCCAGCGTACGAACCTTAACCAACAGGGAGTTGATTTCGTTGAGAGCACCTTCAGCAGTCTGAACGACGGAAGCGGCCTTCTGAGTGTTATCAATCGCCTGATTCAGACCAGCAATCTGAGCTCGCTGTTTTTCTGAAATGACCAGAGCTGCGGGACCGTCCGCGCCTTTGTTGATTTTCAAGCCAGACGACAATCGTTCAACAGATTTTGCCACGTTGCTGCTGGCGCGACTCAGATTATGCTGCGCGTTCAGTGAAGCAACATTGTTTGCAATCGACAACCCCATGATCATTTCCTTCGACAAAAATGTTGTGTAGAAATCCCAGCTGTGCTTTCAGCAAGAAGAGCCACATGCTGCCGGTCCAGACTGAACCGAAAGACCGAAGCAACACAAATATCCAACCGTGCCACTTCCAGACAGAAAGCTGTTCTAAACATCCTTGTTCAGAATTGCTGCCGCTGTTTTTTCAGCTGCAGCGCGAGTCAGGTAATCGCCTCGCTGCACTCTCACACCAGCCGCTGCGACAACGTCGGGCCGGATTTCACTGATTCCGTCAAGCTGACGTGTCAGTTGCTCCAGCTCGCTGCCGCCCACAGCCCCCTCGGCTTCGTTTTCTCGAGACGTCGGCAACGACACTCCTCGTTCCGAATTCGACCCCGACGTACGCCTGGATCGCGCCGCCTCGCCACCAGACGGAATATCGATTCGATGAATATGCATTGCTTTGTCTCCCGGTGAGAAACCTGAGTCAGACAGACTTATCGAAGCGTGTCGGAAAAACTTGCCGGAAATTTTTGACTCAATCCATCACGACCGACAGACGATGAGCTTGTAACGGTTGTAACGATTGCATCGTTTTTGAATCTGTGACAGAGAGCATCACGTGCCTGAATCGCTCAGAAAACTCAAGATATCGCTGCTATCGCGACCATTTTCGCTCGCCGCCATGGTGCTCGGTATGGCTCTGCTCGGGGCTGCCGCTTCCTCCATGGTTCAAGGTGGAAAAGACAGCAGCAGCGAAGAGAAACCCTCATCGACCATCGAAAAGACTCAGGTTGCCGTCGGTTCCGAGGGGCCGGGCTCTGATATCCATAATATCCGGAATCACGGCGACTACCTTGCCACCGACGACCTGCCGACGCAGGAGACACAACCGGGTGGTGATGAAACCGGAGTCAGCCGGAATTCGTCTCACACTGAAGTCCGCGGTGAAGCGGATGCAGGCGATCCTGGCAGCGGCGATCCGTTTAGTGAGGAAAGTCTGGGATTCAGCGAGCCTCAAGGCTTATCAGGCGGCACTGAGCTCACAGCTGACCCCAACGGAAATTCTGCAGCCGTTGTGACATCAGATGCAGATTCAGCGCCGGTGCACGCTGCGCCGGAGCACACTGCGAAGCCTGCTGCTCCGGGCAATCAGGCACGAGAAGAGAAAAGTACGCAGCAAGCCGTGAATCTGATGACGGTCGCCGACGAGCAGCTGGCCAGTGGCAGTTATGTTCAGGCGATGCGCGCCTATCAGGCGATTCGTCAAAAGTCACAGGGAACACCGGGCGCCGCAATTTTGATGCGTCTGGCATTATGCGCGGAGGCCGCAGGGCGCCGCGCGGCTGCCATGGAAGCGTACCGCAAAGTTGCATCCATTCAGGCGGACGCCGCATGGGCCGGAGTCGCGCGCTATGGTGAGGCGCGATGTCTTGCCGCCACAAAACGCCACCGTGGCTTGCAAAGCGACTTGTTGCGACGCGTTTTGCTGGATGAAACCGAATTTGTCCCGACTGTTCGCCTTGAAATGCTGCACCTGATCGGACGCGACTTATGGAAAGAACAGTCATCTATGGTTTCAACCGATCTGCTGGACGACAAAACGCTGACTGTACCGGAGTGGTCGGCAGATCCGGCGAGGCTTCTGGACGAACTGCCACTGCTGATTCATGAGACTCCCACTAAAGCCGGGCCGATTCAGTTTCAGGTATTGCATTTCGATGACGAAACTCCTGAAGGTATTTCCGTGCGGCTCACCTGCGGCACAACGCGTCTGGAGCCATTACTGCAGAATCTGTTAAACGGATGCAGACTCGAGTGTGAGTTGTCGTCTCAGGCCTTGAGACAACTTCAGGGCAGAACTCAGCAGATTCACGTCGTCGATTCCAGACTTGCGACGCTGCTTGACGGACTCACGATCCCCTATGACCTTTGCTGGCGACAGCAAAATGAAACCATTCTGATCCAGCATCGTGACGAAGCGACGCCTGAAGAATTTCGGCAGTGTCGACTCCGCACCGCCGAAAGACTGCTCCGCACCGCCGTCACTGAGGGCGCTGGTTCGCGACAGACCGGCCACAGCCGAATGGCCCTCGCGACACTCTTGTATGAGCAGCAACGAGCGGCGGACGCCGTTCAGTTTTTGCAGGTACAGATTGAATCAGAACCCCGCTCTGTCGTGGAAACCGAAGCCGCCTTCAATCTGGGCAAGTGCCTGATGGTGCTGAATGAACGCAACGAAGCACGGGAAGCATTTCTGCGCAGCATTGATGCTGCGGGTGGACTGATCGATGTGAAGATTGCCGCCTATATTTTCATAAGTCGGCTGCTGCTGGAAGATGATCAGGGAAAGCTGGCTGTTTCAAATATGATGCGGGGTGTTGCCCTCAGTGAAGGGACGCAGATGGAACCATATGCCGCACTGCAGCTCGGCAGCGCTTATCTGATGAACGGAAATCCACAGGGGGCCAACAGTGTCCTGATGGAACGTCGGGAGGAGCTGATTGACGGTCCAGGCCGCGAAGCCGCCGCATTCATCTCCGCTCTGGCTCGATTTCGTGCCGCCGTGCTTGTGGATCGCCGCGAACGAGAGGGCTGGTCGGTGGTTTCGGCACTGTCAGAGTTCAAATCTGATAATTATTGCGGCGGACACTGGGCTGTTTTGGTTGCCGAGGCCTGCGAAGATCTCGGACTTGAAGGACAGGCCACAGATGCCTATTTGCTGGCGCTTAAGAAATTACCCGCATGCTGGCTGCGTGATCGTACGGTCATGCGTCTTGCCGCTCGCTACCAGAAAGATCAGGAATTTGAAGAAGCACGCCTGCTGCTGGCGACATTGACCGCGAGTGAAGCCAACCAGATGGCGTTTCTCGCAAAACTCCGATCGGCAGAAGTGTCCCTTGAACAGAACCATCCTGAAGATGCCATTCGTACGTGTCGCCTGCTGATCGATGCTACGGATACACCACAGCTCGAACGCGCAGCGTTGCGAATCATGGGGCAGGCGTACGAACGCAGAAAAAATCATCAGGCGGCCATCTATTGCTTTGCCGGAATGCTGCCGGAAGAGTCCCTGGCTGAGCAGAATCACAAACCTGAAACGTCATCGACCCATGCATCAGATAACGAAAGTCACAACCACTGATGCCGCATACTTTAAACACCGTCGTTCGAAACCTGATCCTGCTGGTTGGCGTGGCTGGCGGTAGTCTGTGGTTTCAACTGCCAATTCGAGCTTCCGATCCGGTGAACGACGCACCTGTTGAGGAACGTTCGCCGTCGACTGCGGCATCCGGGAAGCCCACTCGCGGTTTTACGTCGCGCGACAGGACTCGACCTCCTGCCACACGAGAATGGAGCCGTTCTCAGACGCAGTCAGCTTCTCCGAAGGTCAGGATCCGGAATACATTTCCGATCGACACTACTGCCCCGGTACCGGAATCAAAGATTCAGTTTGTCAGTGCCAGTGGCGCCGAGGATGGTAAGGTCTCCCCAACAAAAACTGCCGCAGCCGATCCTGACATTCCGGAGATCTCACCCCGCGCCGAGCTGCCCGGGGGGACATCCCAATTATCCGTTAAAGAACAACTGCTGAAGGCTCTGCGTGCGCAGCGTGAGGCCATGATTCGAGGCAGTGAACCGCCTCCCAGACCCGGTTCACTGACTATTTTCCACGCGCCAGGGACCACCGCCGACACCGTTAAGTCTCCAGACGCGCAGTCTGCGACAACATCCGACGCACCAGCAGGTCGTACACTGAATGTTGATCCTTTTCAATCCCCGCTTCCCGATACGTCAGTGGACGATGTTCCCGGCCGTACCACATCTTCCGCCGCGAATAACTCCCGCATCGGACTCACTCGCCCCCTCGAAGCGGATCTCCAGAGTACGGATCCGTTCGTTCGCGAACGTGCCCAGCGATATCTGCGTCTCGAACAGCAACTGTTGAAACTTCAGGCGAGTCAGGCGGCTGCCGCAGAGTTGCCGACGACCAAAGGTGAATCGTTTTCTTCGCAGCCTGAGTCCCGGGAATCACAGCGCACAAACGTCCCGAACGCGCTGAATGCCGACGTCCCGGGCTCTGAGGTAACTGCGGAATCGGACGCAATGACGCCGAATGAAACGGATCCCCACGGTGAATTTGAAACCGAGGCATCTTCGGCAACGAACACTGCAATCAGAGAAAATATTGTTGTTGATGGCCCGATCGATCGCCTCGGCCTGGCTAACAATCTGTTCGCCGTTGGCCAATATCCGCTGGCTCTGGAAATGTATGAACAGGCGTCTGCCGAGACTTTGACGTCGCACCAGAAGTTCTGGGTTGAATACCAGACAGCAAATTGCCTGCGTCGTCTGGAAAAAAAAGGAGAGGCATCCCAGCGCTATCGCAAACTTGCAAACCAGCCAGAAGCGGGCTGGTTAAGTCAGCAGGCCCGGTGGTGGGTCGAAACGCTGGAGAAAATCCGGATTCTCGAGAGTACTTTGGCAGAACATGCGGCAGAAAATCATCGGGCCGCAGTTGAACAAATCGAAACGCGTTCGACGCAGATCGACAGCTCACCGCAACCTTCAGCACCGGTCCATTCATTCTAACAGGAGTCTCAGCCGGATGCCTTCGCTCACAGACAGCAATCGACCACTCGTTTCGCCCCTGGCAGGTGCTGCCGAACAGGCACTGCAGCACTGCATCGAAGAACAAAGTTCTGTGTTCGGCAATGCAGTACACTTCCTCGAATCGCTGGAAAAAGCAGCCAGCCATCAGCATCGGGGTGATCCTGATTCCGTTGCGAAATTGCAAAGAACACTGGAACGCGTCGTTACAGCACAGCAGAAAGTGTCACAGGCGCATGCCAGGTTCACTGCCCTGCAGATTACAGCGTCAGTGGCCCTGCGAAGTTCGCTGAAGAGTCACGAGGAAACACTCAGGAGCCTTGTGGCCCGCATCAATTCGCTGCTGGATATATTCAAAACGATGCGCAATGAACTGTCGCCCGAAATGGACTCAGATATCAAGCGTCGCTCCATGCATTCCGCCTATCAAAAGTCATTGAAGTCTGTTTAGCCCCCTTTTCTCCGGATTCGAAAAGTCAGTTCTATTCTTCCGCACCTAAAAAATTTCCACCATGCTGATTTTTAATTCATCATCAATGCACGCAGTTCTGGCCAAAGCCCGACGATTTGCAAGATCCTCGGGAACTGTCCTTATTACGGGCGAAAGCGGAACCGGTAAAGAACTGCTTGCGCAGTACCTGCATGAACAGAGCCCGCGATTCGGTCGTCCCTGTGTGCGCGTCAATTGCGCCGCGTTTCATGAAGGGTTAGCCGAAAGTGAACTCTTCGGGCATGAACAGGGCGCGTTCACTGGTGCTGCCCGCAGGCACGACGGATTCCTGCACGCTGCAGCGGATGGGACTTTGTTTCTGGATGAAATCGGAGAACTCCCTCTCCCGACTCAGGCAAAGCTCCTCCGAGTGCTGGAAGAAGGCGAATATCTGCGAGTGGGCAGTACGGAAGTGCAGCGCGTCAATGCCCGCATTATTGCAGCCACCAATCGGGATCTGTTGAAAGAGGTTGCAGAAAAACGCTTCAGGGATGATCTTTATCATCGTCTCGATGTCCTGACGCTGCGACTCTCGCCGCTCAGAGAACGCCCGGAAGATATTCCCGCTTTGGTTGAGCATTTTATCACTCAATTTGGCGGCGAAAATGAAACTCCTGTCACTGAAGTGTCTGACGAGGTGATGGAACAACTCATGTCTTTTCACTGGCCTGGCAATGTGCGACAACTGCGGAATACAATTCATCGCGCGTGCGTTGAAGCAGAATCGAACACGATCCACCAGATTTCGCTCGGCCGAACCGTCGCGACCACGTCCGATGGCACTCTGCCCCCTCAGTTTCTGACGCTGCCGCTCGACGAAATTGAACGTATGATCATCCTGTCCCGGCTGCGACGTTTCGACGGCAACAAGACCGAAGCGGCAGCAGAACTCGGCGTCACGCCCCGCACGCTTCGCAACAAGATTGCACGCTGGCATGATCTAAAAAAGGCAGGATAATCCGGATCCGGCTTATGGCAACAGCGTCAGCGTGATGCGGCGAACATCCATCACGGATTCACCAGGAATGTCGCTGGCGCGGAGTGTCAGTGGGCCAACTCCCGCGGGCAGGTTCACTTCGCCCAGGTGAAGCGTACGAAACTCCTTCATCTGACTTTCTGCCGGTGGTCGGGGAAGTGTGTCCTGATTTGTGTTCAGCGGTGGATCCCAACCCGGCAGCACAGTCCCGGATATAGTCGCAGATTTGAAAGACAGCTGAATTGTCGATCCTGCATCCGGTAGTCTGCAGGTGTAGTCAATTGTCACACTGTAGCGGCCTGCTGTGTGAACATCCACGAGCCAGACCATGCTGTCTTCTTTGCTTGTCCAGTTCACAAAATATGAACAGTTCGGCGCCGCGCTGCTGCGTTTGACTCCTCCGCGCGGCTCGCCGTCGCGCGCGGGCAGCATCGTGATCGGGAACTCACGATAGCCGACGGTGAGTGGCCGCGGATCTACAGCGTTCGCCGCACGTTTTTTTCCTTCTGAGCCAGGTACGGTATCCTGAGACGCGAACATCTCCTGCTGCCAGGCCTTAACCGCCGCTGCGAGCTCAGCGACAAGTTCCGGTTCGTCGGCATTCACCGGATTTGTCTGTCCTGGATCGGTACGCATGTCGAAAAGCTGTCCTTCATGATCCAGCCGGTGCGTCTGAGTTCGCACGCTGACCTTTCCAGCCCACGTTGAAAAGTGGAGGTGTGCCGGCCAGTCGACCGGTTGCCGCATCAGCAACGGTGACATGTCGCGTCCGTCAAGCGGCTTCTCCCCGACGCGTTGCACGCCCGCGAGCGCGGTAAGCGTTGGCAGCAGATCAATCGCCCCGCTAATCTCCGTGACGGTGTGGCCTGCGGGTAATTTCCCGGGCCAGCGTATGTAGCAAACGGAACGTACACCGCCCTCATCGGTGCTGGCCTTGCGACCTTTCATGCCTCCCGTCCAGCGATAACTGTTAGGACCATTGTCTGAAAAATAAACCACGATCGTGTTGTCCGCGATGTGGAATTGATCCAGGCGGGCGAGGATTCTGCCCACATTCATATCCTGGTTTTCAATCATCGCCAACGCACAACGCGTGTGATCTGTTTCTTCCGCGGCTGGATCTGTAGCCTGTTGCGTGATGGGCTTATCGCGGAATTGAATCCAGTTCTTTTCCGGCACCGCCCATGGAGAATGCGGCGTTGTGAAGGGCACGTAGCACAGGAACGGCTTGTCTTTGTTCCGATCAATAAAACTCAACGCTCGATCGGTACAGACGTCAACGATAAACCCCTGGGTTCGAATCATCCGTCCGCTGTCTTCGAGCGGTGCATCAAAATACTCACCCCAGTGCCCGGACGTGTGGCCAAAGTATTCGTCAAACCCGCGTGCCATCGGGTGATACGGCCATTGACTGCCATTGTGCCATTTTCCGAAAGCGCCGGTTGCGTAACCCGCCGCTTTGAAGGTCTCTGCGATCGTCTTTTCATTGAGGTTCAGACGCTCGAGACCGGTCGAAACTCCTCGTACGCCCCCTCGCGGATGATAGCGGCCGGTGAGGAATTCGGCGCGCGTCGGTGAGCACACGGGGCAGACAAAGAAACGATCCAGAGACACTCCGCCTGTCGCAATGGAATCAATATTTGGTGTAGAAACCTGCCGATTGCCAGAATGGCTGTAGTCCCCCCAGCCTGCATCATCGGCTAAAAAGATAACAACATTGGGAGGGGCCGCGGCAGGCGTTGCAGACACGGAGAACAGAAGTATCAGCAGCACGAACAGGTAATTTAAGCGAGTTCTCAATCGGGGACATACATGACTGTGGGCACTTCCTGGGAACGGGCGCATTTCCGAGACTCGCTTGTATGCTGTGTTTAATGCCAATGCCGCTTCACGAACCAGTGGGCCTGCAGCGGAATCTGCTAAAGCCGTCCGTTGCCCGCACTCTGCGGGATTCATTCGATGCTACTCACGCCGCAGCGCCGGTTATTGCATGGCTTCGTGATGAAAACGTCGCTGCCACCCTGAACACTATGACACATATGACTGCGTCTTTGCAAGTCATCCACCGTACGACACCCGCATGCGCGTGTGCATCAGCAAATCGGGCAGAAAATTCCACGGAGAAACAGATTTCAACCGAATTACGAAGCTCGCCGTGAGGTGGTGGAAAACTCTTTAGTGTTCGATGAAAGGATATTGTTCGATGGGAGCAGATCTGTGTTCCCCACAACGAAGGGAGAGCCATCCGGAGACGCACTTTGTTGCATTGCAGCAGCAAACATTTCACAATGCCGAAGGAGTAGCAACCCCCGGGAAAATGCCGGTCGAAGTCTTATGGCCTGGTTCTCGCCATGGGCGAACATCTCCACGGCAGATCGAGGCTCGCGATGAGGAGTTATTTCAATACTGTCAATTTTACGGCCCCGCGTTCACCCGGTTTTTAACACCGCTTTTCGCCGCGCCGATTCTTCAAACCCCGAAAAGGGCTGGCAGATCAGATTCATCTGCACCAAATCATGCTCAAACCTATTCTGTTTCTGTTTGCACTAATGCCAGCCGCGACTGCATGCCACGCTGGTGAGTTAGCGTCCCGACCTCGCATTGTTTTGTCGCCTGAAGCGGCTCAGATTCATGCGGCGGGGCTCTTGTTTGACGGACATAATGATCTGCCCTGGGAAATTCGCGAGAAGGGGAACTCATCGTTTGATGCTCTCGATATTTCGATGCCGCAGCCATTATTACACACCGACATTCCACGTCTGCGGCAAGGTGGGTTGAAGGCTCAGTTCTGGTCTGTTTATGTTCCTGCCGAACATGAAAAGACGGGGGACGCATTTCTGCAGACCCTGCATCAGATCTCCATCGTGAAAGCCATGATCCGGCGATATCCGGAAACGTTCGAAGCCGCCGCGACGGCGGACGACATCGAACGCATTGTGCTTTCCGGCAAAGTGGCGTCGATGATGGGTATCGAAGGTGGCTACAGCATTGAGAACGAGCTGAGTAATCTGCAGCGGTTGTTTGATGAAGGCTGCCGCTATATGACGCTGACGCACTCCAGATCGCTTCGCTGGGCTGACTCGTCGGGCGACGAACCGGTTGCCCACGGATTGTCGGACTTCGGCGAAGAGGTGGTCCGCGAAATGAATCGTCTGGGAATGCTGGTCGATCTTTCTCACGTATCACAGGAAACCATGAAAGCAGCGCTGGCCGTTACCCGCGCCCCTGTGCTGTTTTCCCATTCCAGCGCACGAGCAATTTGCGATCATCCCAGAAACGTTCCTGACGAAATATTACCGCTGGTTTCAAAGAACGGCGGGGTGGTAATGGTCAATTTTTATTCCGCGTTCATCGTCCCGACAGAGCAGCTGAAAAACGATAAGGAAGCACGGGGAACACTGCACAATGTTGTCGATCACATCGATCATCTGGTCGCGGTTGCCGGAGTTGATCACGTGGGAATCGGGTCTGACTTCGATGGCGTTCCGCGGCTCCCGGAACAGCTGGAAAGCGTCGCGTCGTATCCGTTGATCACGCAGGAGCTACTCAATCGCGGCTATGACACAGCGTCGATTCATAAAATTCTCGGCGGCAATATCCTCCGTGTTCTGCGCCGGGCTGAAGACGTGGCGAAACTTATCCAACAGGAGTAACATCTGAAGTGGCCGCCGTTGCACTCATTGACATCGCCTTAGTCCCGCCTGGCGCTGGCGCCGAAGTTGTGGCTGAAGGCAAAATCTTTGCCGTCTTCAACGTTGATGGCAGGTTTTATGTACTCGACGGAATCTGTCCACACGCCGGAGGTCCGCTGGGCAAAGGAGCGTTGCGTGACAATATCGTGACCTGTCCCTGGCACGGGTGGCAATTCGACGTCAAAACCGGACAACATTGCCTGAATCAGCGGCTGTGTCAGACTCAGTACGAGGCGAGAATTGAAGACGGTAAAGTTGTAGTGGAGATCGGCTGAAGCAAATTGAGACTGGTCCACACGCTTTGGCAATCGCGTCTGGGCTCACTCGGTGGCTGGTTCCGTCGCCTGCTCTTTTGTCAGCCAGTCAATCGCATCGACAAGATGCGGATCTTCGAAGGCCGGTTCCGGTGCCGCCAGACCATAGTCAACCGCATCACGGGCAGAATGCCAGCTTTTCCACTGTTCCTTCGACATTCGATGTGCATGGCCGTCCGTAGGCTGAACGCCCCAGTCATCTTCGGGCCGCATGTCTTCCGTCCGGTGAATGTTGACCCCATTGGGGCGATAATAATTGGCAGTTGTCAATTTGAGGAGACTCTTGCCGGACTCAAGACGCAGCACTGTTTGCACGCTGCCTTTGCCGAAAGTTCGTTCCCCGATGATGACCGCTCGACTATTGTCCTGCAGTGCAGCGCTCAGCACTTCACTGGCGGAGGCGCTGTACCTGTTTACGAGGACAGCAACAGGGATCGCGGGAAAAGTGTTCCCCGGCTTTGCCTGCCATGATCGCTCAGGAACTGCACGTCCTTTGACGCTGACGATTTTTCCTGACTCCAGAAACATGTCGGAGATTTCAATCGCTGCCGTCAGCAGACCACCTGGATTCGAACGCAGATCAACGACAACCCCTTTGAGTTCCGACATCGTAAGTGTCTCCATTACGAGTTGAAGCTCTTCCGGAGTGTGTTTAGTGAAGTGCGTGATTCGCAGGTAGCCCAGTTTGCTGGCCGCATCCAGCCAGTAATTCCATGTCTGGTCCGGGTTGCGCTGCATCCCGACAACCGTCGGAATCTGGATCGTTTCACGGACCACACTAATATGTTCGGTGGCCGCAGAGCCGGCACGCACGATTCCCAGTTCAACGGGTCGACCCGATGGTCCGATCAATCGCTCTGTCAGTGCCGCCTGAGTCAAACCTTTCGTGGACTTCGCATCAACTTCCACAATCTCGTCACCCGCTTTCAGTCCGGCACGAAACGCAGGTGTTCCCGGGAGAACGCTCAGAATCTCCAGTTTCCCGCCTGTCCCGTTCACGTGAATCCCGATTCCGCCAAATTCCTGATCAATGAAGCGATCGAACTGACGAACGTTTCTGGGAGCGATGTAGCTTGAATAGGGATCCAGATGGGTCGCCATCCCCTGAATCGCGGCCTCCACCAGATCACGGCGATCGACATCACCCACGTAACTTAGATCGATCTGTTCATAGGCCTCCGCAAACAGTCGCATCAGTTCAAAATCTTCGCGCGTCCGGTCAATGGCCGTCTTATCTTCCACTGCATTCAGCGTGGGTTGGGCGGCATAAAATCCGGCGATCGCGGCCAGCAGGCACATCAGTATCGTTGACGTGATTTTCATGAACACATTTTCCTGGGCGGGAGCGTGTGGGGAGGAAGCTCAGGTGAGCCGATTGCGTCAAGAGGGATTTCCGGATGAAATACAGTACTGCAGGATAACCTAACCGGGCCGACTGCGTGAAGACACGAACGTTGATTTCCGATCAGGATCCACAATCGCCTCAGGATTTGGTCACTTTTTTCACAACACCGCCAGCAAAGTTCTCAGAGAATGATCACTCCCATCGCGTGGATGAATGGAGAATTGGTTGCATACTCCCACGCTGCCGTTCCCGTCTGGGATCTGGGAATCGTCGCAGGAGCATCGATCACAGAAATGTCAAGAACATTCGGGCACGAACCGTTCCGAATTTCGCAGCATCTTGGTCGTCTGCTCGACTCGGTACGCAGCATCGGGTTTCCGCAGAACTATGATATGCCGCAACTTGAGGCAGCGATCGCTGCCGTACTCGCTCACAACGTCCGCCTGATCTCCGCTGAAAGCGAACTAGGCATCGTGATCTTCTCAACAGCAGGTGCCAATCCGACGTATTTGGGAGCCGACCTTGCCAGCAGGACGATGGCGGTTACGGCGGTGCATACTTTCGAATTGCCTTTTGAATCGTGGCGGCCTCAGCTGGACCGCGGCGTACGGCTCCGAGTTGCACGGGTACGTCAGATCCCGAATGACTGCTTTGACGTCAGTCTGAAAGTGCGCAATCGACTGCACTGGTGGCTGGCTGATCGGGAAGTCGCCGAACAGGAGCCAGGCAGCAAAGCGCTGTTGCTCGACCATGCAGGTTTCATCGCTGAAACGAGCACGTCCGCCATTCACCTTGTCTGCAACGGCCGAATCATCACGCCCGACAGCGGAGTTCTGAACAGTCTCAGCAGTCAGCTGATGGAAGAGTTTGCCACGGAACTTGGAATTCCCTTTGAGCGCCGACCTGTACCATTGGGAGAGCTGAACTACGCCAGCGAAATCTTTTTGACTTCCAGCGCGGCCACGATGCTCCCGGTAAGTCATGTGAACGGCGAACCGATTCGAGATGCGGTTCGAGGGCCGGTGTTTGAACAGCTGGCCTCCTGCTGGAGCCGACTGGTCGGAGTTGACATTCTTCAGCAGATTTCGGGCGCACACACATGAATGATACCGCGGCAGAAATCCGGGAGGTCATCCGGTTTTCGACTGCTCACAAAGTGGCGATCCACAACCACCGATGCATCTTCAAACATGGCACCGGCATTGATCAGATCGTCCTTGATGCCCGGTGACCCGGTGACTTTGACGCCGCCGTAGACTTTTGCTGAGATCGGAATCCACCCGCCGTGACAGATGGCAGCGACCAACTTACCGGAAGTTGCGAATTCTCGCGTAATCCTCAGCACTTCTGCGTCTCGCCGCAATTTGTCCGGCATCCAGCCACCGGCACAGATCAGACCGTGATAATTCGACGTGTCGATCCCCTGGATTTCGATATCGGAGACACACGGATACCCATTTTTGCCGCGGTACCTGTGCCCGGATACCTGCCCCGCGACGACGAATGACGCGCCCGCTTCGATCAGTCGATGTTTTGGATACCACAGTTCCAGATCTTCATAGTCGTCGCCGACGAAGCACAGAAACGACTGTCCAGCGAGGACCTGAGGTGAAGTATGTTCCGCGAAAATGGCCACTGGGTGAGCCTCAAAAATTGTTGTTTGTTCAGACAAAATACGTCCGACGATTTTTAATCGTCAAACGTCCGGAAGCCAGTTGACGCACCGCCTCCGGATAGGCAGTTTTTTCCTGCTCAAAGACCAGGTTCGCCAGTTCATCCGCTGAGCAGCCATCGGGGACAGTCACCGCATGTTGTCGAATAATCGGTCCATGGTCGTATTCGTTGTCGGCAAAGTGGACCGTACAGCCGCTGATTTTGACTCCGCGCCGGATCGCCGCGGCATGGACATGATGACCATAGTAACCGTGGCCACAAAACGCGGGAATCAGCGAAGGGTGAATATTGATCACCCGCCACAAAAAATCATCCGGAATATGCAGCAGACTCAGGAATCCAGCCAGCGTTACCAGATCGATGCGTGCGTTCCTGAGTTCAGAAAACACGGCGGAGCTGAAATCCTGCACGTTCGCGAAATCGCGTGGTCTGAGCACGATGCATTCCAGACCTGCGTTTCTGGCACGTTCGATGCCTTTACAACTTTTCTGGCTGGCAATCACCAGCGGGACTTCCGCGTTCAACTGTCCAGTGCGAATCTGATCAAGAAAATTCAGGAGCGTTGTCCCCCCGCCACTGATTAACATCCCCAGTCGAATCGGTCGATCTGTGATGGGGGATAACGGGACAATAGAAATTTCAGAATCGACAGCCGAAGAAATCATCCGCGAGTAGGCTCGTATCTGGATTCAGCGAAAGGTCCGGAATACATATCCTGGGAAGTCTGACGAAAATCGGGCCGCTCGTCCACCAGGAGCTTCAGCCGTTCACTTTCGCGGCGATCCCGCTGCACGCGTCCCCAGACAGTCATGGTCACCAGAAGGGAGGCAAACCCCAGCAGAAGTACCATTGTATCACTGACGGGAGTACCGGAATTCGCTTTCGCGGCTGCCAGTAACTTTGATCCCTGCGCCAGATGCCCGCTGTTCCCCAGTGCCAGCACCTGATCGTTGGTGGGACGCCAGTCGATGTGGCCGGCCAGGAATAAAGGTGCGATCCTATTCTCGTCCTGCGATTTGTAAACATACATCTTAAACAGGCATCCGGTCACCGTCACCGAATCCACCACCGGCGCATTTCGCGGAAAATCTTCCGGCAACGAAGGTGTCACAATCACCGCGGGGTTGTTCTGTGAATCATCGGTAAACAGCCAGAGTTCATGCAGCGGCTGGCTGTTAAAAAAACCAGGATCCGCTTCATGCGAGGTCACACGCCGAACATGGCCGCGGAGAGTCACCAGATGGCCCTGCCAGCGATCCGGGTGCTGGAATACATCCACGAATGTTGGAAAAGCCTCGGGACGCTGTTGAAACTGACGATAACGGTTCAGGCGTTGATCGAGCTGTCGATCGAGCCGCGTGAGTCGTCCCTGGATGGTTTCATTGAACTGCCGATCCTCGTCGCCTGACGAAACTCGCCGTAAGGCATTTTGAAGCTGCGCGCGGTCGGCCGCTGCCTTTTTTTGTACCTCTCCCATGAGTGTGTTGACACGCAGCTGCTGATCAGCCAGCGCGATTCCAGCCTGAATCTCTGCACTGGTCAGTTGCAACTGCCTCAAAGTCTCATAGAACAGCCAGCTCTCATCTTCGGACACGCGGCGTCGATTGCGAACGTTGTCACGAATGTATGCGTCATACGGACGGGGTGTCAGGACTCGCACGACATCACAGTACACAAGTGGCTGGCCGCCCAT